>NZ_JBVVQB010000017.1:84135-124965 GCF_055811775.1 Mesorhizobium sp. WSM4844
GCCGAGGGTGAGGCTCCCGACACCTGGATAGATCGGGCACGCGCAGCGGCCCGACAGCTTGAGGCAGGCGGACCGGTATTCGATATCTCCAGGGTCCGTGATGTGAGCCCCGAAGCACGCGAGGCGGAGCGCTGGCAGGCCTATGTGTCGCGACTGGGAACCCAGCCGGGCATCATCGTTGCCGAACAAAAGGTGCGCGATGGCCAATTCTATATTGCCGGCCTGAGAGACCCGCTTGCCGCCGACCCGCAGGCTTTGCTGTCCGGAACGCAGGTCGATCCCGCCCGCGTTCATTCGCAGTGGCAATTCTATCAGAGCCTTGATCCGGAGTTCGTGCTGAAGCGGCTAACGGCGTCGCTGACCCCGCCGAAATCGGTTCGGCTTTCGATCGTCGAGGATCGCATCGTTGCCGAGGGTGAGGCTCCCGACACCTGGATAGATCGGGCACGCGCAGCGGCCCGACAGCTTGAGGCAGGCGGACCGGTGTTCGACTTCTCCAAGGTTCGTGATGTGAGCCCCGAAGCACGCGCGGCGGAGCACTGGCAGACTTATGTGTCGCGTCTTGAGGCCCAACCGGGAATCATCGTCGCCCAACAAAGGGCGAGTGGCGGGCATTTCTATATTTCCGGCCTGAGAGACCCGCAGGCCGCAGACCCGCAGGCTCTGCTGTCCGGAACAGGGGTTGATCCTGCTCGCGTTCATTCGCAGTGGCAATTCTATCAGAGCCTTGATCCGAAGTTCGTGGTGAAGCGGCTGATGGCGTCGCTGACTCCGCCGGATTCAGTACGATTTTCGATCATCAAGGATCGCATCGTTGTCGTGGGCGAGGCTCCTGCCGCCTGGATAGATCGGGCGCGGGTCGCCGCCCAACAACTGGCCGCGGACGGACTCTCTCTGGAAATTTCCGAGCTGCGCGAGGTGACCCCTCAGGAACTCACGCATTTGAGGGAGGCTATTCAAGCGGTCGACATTTTCTTCGATTCTGGCAAGGCTGTACCGGGACCAGAGCAACTGCCAGTTCTCGACCAATTGGCGAATCAATTGAAGGAATTGGCCAAGGACGCCCGCAAGGCAGGCGTAACAGCACAGTTCATGTTGACCGGCCATTCGGACGCCGTGGGCCGTGAGACGGCCAACGCGTCGATCAGCGCCGCCCGCGCCGAGACAGTTCGTGCGCTTCTCAAGAAGCGCGGCGTTGCTCCGGAATCGCTTTTGGTTCGCGGCGCGGGCACTTTTGAGCCGGCGGAGACTGAGAATAGCCGAACCGGGAGCTCCGCCAATCGCAGAGTTTCGGTTACGGTAAACTTCCACTAGGGCCCAGGTTATTGCAAAAAAAGATCTGCATGTTGGGCGGGTTCGCTGTCGGAAAGACGAGTCTGGTTCGCAGGTTTGTGCAAAGCATCTTTTCAGAAACCTACTTGACCACGGTGGGAGTGAAAATCGACAAGAAGAGTGTTGTACTGCCGGATAAAACCGTGGATCTGATTTTGTGGGATTTGGCCGGCGAAGACGATATCGGCTCATTCCGCGTCAGCTATGTGCGAGGTGCGAGCGGGCTCGTGCTTGTCGTCGATGGAACCCGCGCCGCTACTCTTGCCGTGGCGCTCACGCTGCGCGAGCGGGCCGAGGCCGAATTCGGCGCCATGCCGTTCGTATTACTGTTCAACAAATCCGATCTGGCCGATCGGTGGGCAATATCGGATAGTGAGATTAACGAACTGAGGCAACTTGGATGGCAAATCTATCTGACAAGTGCGCTTTCGGGTGAACATGTTGATGATGCGTTCCGCCAGCTTGCTTCGATGGTCACCGAATAGACCATGCGTGGATTGCCAAGAGAAGTCAGAAGCTGGATTTACGATTTCTTCTCCAACGAGCACTCTGTCGCATATCTGAAAATTGACGCCCAGCTTTGCATAGCTGAGAAGGGCGGCAATGTTGAACATTACGGCCTATCATCACTTTGCCTTGGCAAGCCCGTAGCCGAGCAGCTTGCATTCATGGAAGGCTTGCTGCCTTGCCCGGAGCTTCCATACCATATGGCCATGGTCGAACTGCCCAGCGGGCGTGTCGCGGACCTTCATCTTTTTGCTGGCAATGCCTGCGTATGGCTGCTCTTTCTTGACGCAACTGCCGAACGCGACAACAGGCAGCGGCTTCAACAAAAGGCTTATGAAATGACACTCCTGCAAGAAAGGGAGCGTCAACTCAACGAAAAATTACAGCTGACGAACGAGGCGTTGCGGCAGAGCCAGGAGGGATTGTCGCGTGAATACCAGCGCGCCGAAAGCCTGCTCCTCAACATTCTTCCGGCGTCGATCGCGGAGCGGTTAAAAGCGGACGAACAAATTGCAGACAACCATGCTGACGTGAGTGTGCTTTTTGCCGACATCGTCGGATTTACGGAAAGAGCGCGGAACGTCGGAGCCGAGGTAACGCTGGCTATTTTGAACTACTTCTTCAAGGCGGCGGATCTGCTCTCGGAACGAGACGGCTGCGAAAAGATCAAGACGATAGGCGATTGTGTGATGGTGGTCGCTGGCCTGCCCGTCGCGCGATCCGATCATGCAGAAGCCCTCGCGCACTATGCACTTGAACTGCGCAAGGCGGTTAAGCACGAACGCTTCGCAGGAGAACCGATAAGACTCAGAATTGGAATTCACTCAGGGCCAATCGTCGCGGGCGTCATAGGCAAAAGGCGGTTTGCCTATGACCTTTGGGGCGAGACCGTTAATCTCGCCGCACGTATTCAAACGTCAGCGGAGCCCGACGAAATCCGTATTTCGGATGCAACTCGCAAACTTCTTGGACCAAATTTTGCTTGCGACCCTCTCGCGGAAACGGAATTGCGCGGTACAGGTCGTGTGCGAATGTGGCGGCTCCCGGCCTGATTTGCCGGGCTACTTCACGTCCGATTTAATAAACTGCTGCAGTTCCGGGGTCTTCGGCCTGCCGAAGAGTTCAACCGAAGGCCCCTCTTCCCAGATCTTTCCGTGATGCATGAAAATCGTTGTGGTCGCCACCCGGCGGGCAAAACCCATCTCGTGGGTGACGAGCAGCATGGTCATTCCGTTACGGGCGAGCGTTTCCAGCACGTTCAGCACCTCCTCGGTCAGTTCCGGATCGAGCGCCGACGTCACCTCGTCGAACAGCATCACCTTGGGACGCATGGCGAGCGAGCGGGCGATCGCCACGCGCTGCTGCTGGCCGCCGGAAAGCTGGTCGGGATAGGCGTCGAACTTCTCCGACAGGCCAACCATGCCGAGAACCTCCTCCGCAGTGGTTTTGGCTTCAGCTTTCGACACCAATTTGACGATCCGCGGCGCCAGCATGATGTTTTCGCCCACCGTCAGGTGCGGAAAGAGATTGTAGCTTTGGAAGACGATGCCGACATCGGTGCGCAGCTTGCGCAACTCTTTCGGGTCTCGGCCAACGGCGTGGCCGGCAACTTCGATGCGGCCGGAATTGATCTTTTCCAATCCGTTGATGCAGCGCAGAAGCGTGCTTTTTCCGGAGCCGGAGCGGCCGATCAACGCAAACACATCGCCCCGATTGACGGACAGCGAGACGCCCTTGAGGACTTCGACAGCTCCGAAGCTCTTGTGGACATTATCAATATGCACTTCCGGCATGAAGCCTCCTTTCCAGCAGACGCGACAGCTGGGACAATGGATAGCAGACGACAAAGTAGAGAGCCGCGACTGCGAGAAAAACGCGGAACGGCTGGAACGTCGCGTTGTTGATGAGTTGCCCGGCGCGGGCGAGTTCAACGAAGCCGATGATTGAGGTGATCGACGTGTTCTTGACCACCTGCACGGCAAAGCCGACGGTGGAAGGGAGCGCGATGCGTAGGGCCTGGGGCAGGATGACGTAGCGGTATTGCTGGGCTCGCGTCATCGCCAAGGATTCCGACGCCTCCCATTGCTGCTTGGCCACGGCCTGAATGGAGCCGCGCCAGATCTCCGCAAGGTAGCCCGAGGCATAGATCGTCATCGAAACGCCGGCTGCGACCAGGGGCGGCATTTGAAAGCCGGCGAGGCTGAGGCCGTAATACGAAAGAAACAGGATCATCAGCACGGGAATGCCCTGGATGACCTGGATGTAGGTGGCGGCGGCAACCCGCACGGCCTTGCGTGTCGAGGTCCGCGCGAGTGCAATGATGAAGCCGATAAAGCCGCCACCCGAAAGCGCAATGACGGTCAAAAGGATCGTCCACTGCAGCGCCGAGACAAGGAAACCGAATTCGCTGAAGCCGAAAGTCCGGAGCGTCATGCCTGCACCTCCGCAAGGGAGGCCGTCGCCTTGCGCGCCACACGGCGCCCGAACAGGCCCCAGCCGACGAGCGCCAGTATCGCGCGCAACGCCAGGGCGAGAGCCAGATAGATCAGCGTCACGACGATATAGACTTCGAACGAACGAAAACTTTGCGATTCGACAAAGGCTGCGGAAGCGGCGAGTTCCTTGGTCGAAATCGCCGAGCAGATGCTTGAAGCAAGCATCATCAGGACGAACTGGCTGCACAGCGCCGGATAGACCTTGGCAATTGCCGGCATGATGATGACATGGCGATAGATTTGAAAGGATGTGAACCCGAGGGCTTCGCCCGCCTCGATCTGCGACTTGTGGACGGCTTCTATGCCGGCTCGGATAATTTCGGTCGAATAGGCGGCGAGGTTTATCGTCATGCCGATCAGCGCCGCCGTCGTTGCACTAACCCGCAGACCAACGCCGGGTAGTCCGAAATAGATGATGAAAAGCTGAACCAGGAATGGCGTGTTGCGGATGATCTCGACATACGCATCGACCATGAGCCGCACTGCCCGGCCGTGCATCGAACGCAGCGACGCGAGAACGATGCCGAACGAACTTCCCATCACGATGGAGGCGGCGGACAACATGATCGTCAGCCATATCCCGGCGACAATCTCGTCGGTGTATTGCGCGATAGCGCCGAACTGGAATGTGTAAGACATTCTTGGTCCTCGATCGGAACGTCACCAACGAATTTGCCGGACGCAGATCGTCCGGCAACCTTTCGTGAGATCAGAACAAAGGCAGTTGCGGCATCGCGGTGCCCGTCCACTTCGTCGCGATGGCGTCAAGTTCGCCGGAATTCTTCATCAGATAGATCGCGGTGTTGAGCCACTGGTGCACCTCGAAATCCTGGAGCGTGGTAGCCATGGAGTTGCCTTGCCGGAAAAAGGTGAAGCCGACCTGCAGACCGGCGTCCGGCCGCTGCTGAATGATGGCGTTGGCAACCGTAGAGGGGAGCGCGGTCGCATCGACCTGGCCGGCGAAGAGCGCCTGAGCGGTTGTCGAATCGTCCTCGAACACGACGATCTCGAGCCCCGGCACGGCGACCCGCCGCAATGCGGCTTCCTGCGACGAGCCCCGATTGACGCCAACGCGTTTGCCTTCGAGCTCTGATAGCTGGGCGAATTTCTGATCTGGGCCAGACACGATCACCATGTTGAAGGCACTGTAGGGCTGGGTGAACATGACGGTCTTGGCCCGTTCTCCGGTAGGCGCCAGTGTGGCCACCAGGAAATCGACCTTGCCGGTTTGCAGGGCTGGGATTCGCGACGGCGGCGTCAGCGGAACGAGTTCTGCCTTCACTCCAAGATAACCGGCAATGAGGTTGGCGACGTCGACGTCGTAACCCGTCGGATTGCCGCTTTCATCGACCATGCCCATCGGAGGCGCGCCGGTCACGACGCCGATTCGGACGCTGCCGCGTGACGTAATCTCTTCCAGAGTGATGGCGCTGGCGGGCGCGTTGGCCATCGCTAGCATTGGGACGGCAAGGCTGATCGCGGCGAATATTGCGCGGATTTTGACAAGTGGTTTCATGGTGTTCTCCTCCGTGAAAGATCCCGAGGCGCCGACTGCGAGGCGCCTATCAAATATGTCCGTGCATCCACCGGCATTGACACGATCGGACAGATGGCTGTGTCTGCTCCTAGAGCTTCGATGTTGGAAAATTGGATCTGCACACTGCCCTTGGCGACCGACTGCACAAGGCGTTCTCCGCGGGCCTTAGCCCCGCATTTGCGAGCGTGCCGATCTCATTTCTCCTCCAACCGCCCTATATTGATGTTATCGATAACATGATGTCAAGTGCCCAGCGAGTGTTTCATGGATTGTTAGCCCCAAATCCGCGAAATGCAGGAGATTCGCGGCTTGGTTGCGCGTCTAAGGGACATTCGCTTCGGCGACTCCCCGATCTTGGCTCTACCTCGATGGTCGAGTTGTAACATTGTCGAGCAGTCGCAGACGCCCGAGATGGCTGACCGTTCTGCTGCAGTGTCAGCCCAGTTTGGATCCGTTAGCGGTAAGATAGACGGCATAAAGCGAAGTCGTCGCGCAGATGAAGAGTCGATTGCGGCGAGTTCCGCCGAAAGTGACGTTCGCGACGGTCTCGGGAATACGGATCTTGCCGATTAGCGTTCCGTCCGGATCGAAGCAGTGAACCCCATCACCGGCGCTGGTCCAGACGCGGCCTTTCGTGTCGATCCGGAAGCCGTCGAAAAATCCGCTGGCGCATTCGGCAAAGACGTCGCCGCCGCTCAGCCTTCCTTCGTCGCCGACGCGGAACTTCCGGATGTGACGGGGTCCGCGCTCCAGGTGCGTAGCGCCCGTGTCGGCGACATAGAGCAGTTTTTCGTCGGGGGAGAACGCAAGGCCGTTGGGCTTGACGAAGTCGTCGGCGACTCGACTGACCGCGCCCGTCGCCGCATCGACCCGGTAGACATGGCAGCCGCCGATCTCTTCCTCGCCGTAATCGCCCTCATAGTCGTGCATGATGCCGTAGGGCGGATCCGTGAACCAGATCGCGCCGTCCGACGCAACCACGACGTCGTTCGGCGAGTTGAAGCGCCTGCCTTCGAACCGGTCGGCAACGATCGTGATCGCGCCATCGAACTCCGTCCTTGTCACCCGTCGCGCCAGGTGCTCGCAGGTGACAAGCCGCCCCTGTTTGTCGACCGTGTTTCCGTTGCCGTTATTGCAAGGCTGGCGGAACACCGAGACCGAGCCGTCGGTCTCATCCCAGCGCATCATCCGGTTGTTCGGAATGTCGGACCAGATGAGGTAGCGGCCCGGCCCGAACCATGCAGGGCCCTCCAGCCAGCGCCCGCCCGACCAAAGCCGCTCGACGCGCGCGTGCCCGACGAAGCAGGCGGCAAATCGCGGATCGAGCATTTCGAAACCTGTATCCTCAATCTCTCCATACACTGGGTTAAGTTCTCCTGGTTACTGGAGCGGCAACGGGCACTTGACCGGCGTGCATCGATCTCGTGCGGCGGCGGCGCGACGGCTGTTGCCAGCGCGGTATGATAGCGATAACATACATGTCGTAGCCTGATTTCCAAGGGGGCATGCATGAGGACAGGCGCGCGATGAATCCATGGCACGCTCCGTCGTTGGCGTGCGTCCCGCAACCGGCTTGCGGAGCGCCATGATGCCCAAGGAACTGAACGCCAAATCTCCCGAGAACCAGGTGCCGACGATGCTTGACGTGGCCCGCCGGGCCGGCGTCTCGGCGATGACGGTTTCGCGAGCACTCAAGAAGGACGGCCGCGTCTCGGATGCAACGCGTGAACGGATCCTGACGGCGGTAAACGAGCTTGGTTATGTGCTCGACCAGTCCGCCGGAAGCCTGTCATCACGCAAGACCGGGTTTGTGGCCGCGATCATTCCCTCGATCAACAATTCGAATTTTGCCGACACCGCCCGCGGCATCACCGACGAACTGGAGAATACGGGTCTTCAGCTTCTGCTTGGCTACACCGACTACACGGCGGAAAAGGAAGAAAGGCTGATCGAGGCGATGCTTCGCCGCCGTCCGGAGGGCATTATCCTGACTGGCGGCACACATACCGATCTGACGCGGCGCATGTTGGAAAGCGCGGGCATTCCGGTGGTTGAAACGTGGGAATTGCCGCCAAAGCCGATCGATCAGGTCGTCGGCTTCTCAAACGAGGAGGCGATGGCGCTGCTCGTCAGGACATTGGCGAAAAAAGGCTACCGGAAATTCGGCTATATCGGCGGTACGACGTCACGGGATACGCGCGGCAGCCAGCGGCGGGCCGGCTTCGTCAAGGCGATCGAGGAACTCGGCCTGCCGCCCGGCCGCCTGGTTTCATTCGGCGTGCCTCCAATTTCGATCGAGCAGGGCGGACAGGCGGTCGTCGGCATGCTGGAGCGCTGGCCGGATACCGAGGTCGCGCTGTGCGTCTCGGATTTGTCGGCGTTTGGTGCGGTGATGGAGTGCAAGCGCCGGGGCATCCGGGTTCCGCAGGACATCGCGATCGCCGGCTTCGGCGATTTCGAGATTGCAGCTTACTGCCATCCGACACTCACGACGGTGAACGTGGACTGCTACGGCATCGGCAAACAGGCAGCACGCAAGCTGATCCAGTCGATCAAGGGCGAGGACAACGGCTTGTCCCAGGAAATTATCTTGACCAGCTACAAGGTGGTGGAGCGGGAAAGCGCCTAACACTCAACCATTCCGGCGATAGAGGCCGCACCATGGCGATGTTCCGCGAAACCGTAAGTCTGAGCCATGACGGCGCAATGAAGGCGCTGAGCGCAGGCATGGCGCCAGCAAGCGCAATGGGTGCGGGCGCGATTGGCGTTGGATCGGCAAGCGGCGAGCAGGACATCGACGTCGCGCGCCGCCCTGGCAGCGATCGGCGCCGCTATGCTGTGAGCGGCTCGCTCCGGTAGCGCAGCCCTTCAGAAGGCGATCTGGACCTTCATCGACTTGTTGCGGTCGCCGGCGATCTCGAAGGCTGCGACGGCTTCCTTGAGCGGATAGATCCTTGTAAGCAGCGGTTTCACATCCACCCGGCGGCGGTTGATCAGGTCGACGGCGAGCGCGAACTCGTCGTGGAAGCGGAACGTGCCGCGCATCTCGATTTCCTTCGCGACGACGAGATTTTGCGGGATCGCCAGGTCGCCGCCGAGCCCGAGCTGCATCAGCACGCCGCGCGGCCTTAGAACCTCAAGACCGGCGCGAACAGCGCGCTCGTTGCCCGACGCCTCAAACATCACGTCGAAATATCCCTTGTCGGCGTTGTAGGCCGCCAGCTTGTCGGCGTCGGTCGCGACGTTGATCGTGCGATCGGCGCCGATTTCCGTGGCTGTTTTCAAAACGCCGGCCATCACATCGGTTGCGACGATTTCCCGTGCCCCGTGCGCGCGGGCGGCGATGATGCAAAGCGCCCCGATCGGCCCGCAGCCCGTGACGAGAACCCGCTTGCCCAACAGCGAACCCGCCCGGTTGACGGCGTGCAGCGTAACCGCGAACGGCTCGGCGAAGGCCGCCTCGTTGATCGAGACGTGGTCTGCTATCCGGTGGCACTGCGAGGCGTCGGCGACCAGCCGTTGGCGGAATGCTCCCTGGATATGCGGCATCGGCATGGCGCTGCCGTAAAAGCGCATGTTGAGGCATTGGTTCTGCTGGCCCTTAAGGCAATAGCGGCAGGCATTGCACGGCCGGCTTGGCGAGACCGCAACCCGATCGCCTGTCTCGAGGCAGGAAACCCCCTCCCCGACCGCCCTGATCGTGCCAGCGACTTCGTGGCCGAGGATCATCGGCTCGCGCAGCCGGATCGCGCCGAAGCCGCCGTGGTTGTAGTAATGCAGGTCGGAGCCGCAGATGCCGCCGGCCTCAATGGCGATCTCGACCTGTCCGGGTTCGAGCGCGCCGGGGTCGGTTTCTTCGATCCGCAGATCCCTTGCGGCATGAATGACGAGCGACTTCATGGACGCTCCTCCTAAACGACCGGCGTCAGCAGGGCCTGCCCGCTGAAATGGGCGGCGAGATTGTCGCGCACGAGCTTGCCCATCGCCTTTCTTGTTTCGACCGTGCCGCTGGCGTGGTGCGGCTGCAGCACGACATTGCCGAGCTTCAGAAAGCGCTCGTCGATCGCCGGCTCGTTCCAGAAGACGTCAAGCCCCGCTCCCTTGATCGTTTTCGATTCCAGGGCTGCGAGCAGCGCCGTTTCGTCGACCGTGCTGCCACGCGAGATGTTGACGAGAATGCCGTCAGGACCGAGCGCTTCAAGGACGGAGGCGTTGATGATGTCTTTTGTGCTTTCGCCTCCGGCGAGTGTTACGATCAAAAATTCGCTGTCGCGCGCCAAGTCCACGAGGTCGCCGACATAGGTGTAAGGTAGGTCGCCGCGCCTGTTGATGTCGTAGTACGAGATGGCACAATCGAAGGCGGCCGCGCGCTTTGCCACCGCGGCGCCGACCCGGCCCATGCCGACAATGCCGAGCTTTTTGCCGCAGACGCGGGTAACGAGTTGCATATTGCCCTTGGTCCAGCTTCCGTTCCGCACATAGGCATCCGCCTGAGGGATATTACGCGCCACCGATAGCAGAAGAGCGATGCCGATGTCGGCGACGTCTTCGGTAAGCACATCCGGCGTGTTGGTGACCCGGATCCCGTTCGCCCTGGCGTGGCCGAGGTCTATCGCGTCGGTGCCCACTCCGTAGCAGGAGACGATCTCCAGCTTGGGCAGCCTTGCCATGAGCGCGGCGCTCGCGCCCAGTTCGCCGCGGGTTGCGATGGCGCGGATGGCGTCGGCCTTTCCGGCGAGCAGCGCGTCCGTGTCCGTCGCCTCCCAGAGCTTATGCATCCGGTATTTTGCTTCCAGGTCTTCCATGTCCCAGGCGGGGTAAGGGCCTATCATCAGGATGTCGGTCACCGGCTGGTCTCCTCCGAATTTTCACCTTTTCTATTGACTATGTTATCGATAACATCCATGTCAATAGGGTAGAAAGGCGGAGCAAGAAAATCGGTTCGCCTGGAATCGTTTTGCCTTGCAGGGAGGTTGGAGTGAGTTCGCTCTTCGATTTGACTGGGCTTCGAGCCCTGGTTACCGGATCGAGCCAAGGCATAGGCCTGGCGCTGGCCGAGGGTCTGGCGCGTCATGGCGCGACAATCGTACTCAACGGCCGCAACGCCGACAAAGTCGCGGAGGCGGCTGGAATGCTCGCCGCGAAGGGCTTCAAAGCCGATGGCGCGGTGTTCGACGTCACCTCAGCAGAGGCTGCCGCAAAAGGCGTCGCCGACATCGAAGCCAATCTTGGGCCGATCGATATTCTCGTGAACAATGCTGGCATGCAGTATCGCGCGCCGCTCGAGGATTTTCCGGTCGACAAATGGGATGAACTCCTGCGCACCAACATTTCGAGCGTCTTTTATGTCGGTCAGGCGGTGGCCCGGCACATGATCCCACGCCAGAAAGGCAAGATCATAAACATCGCCTCTGTGCAGAGCGAATTGGCCCGGACCAACATCGCGCCGTATACCGCCACCAAGGGCGCCGTGCGCAATCTGACGCGCGGCATGTGCGCGGACTGGGCCAAACATGGCCTGCAGATCAACGCGATCGCGCCCGGCTATTTCAAGACCCCGCTCAATCAGGCTCTGGTCGAAAATCCGGAGTTCTCGGCCTGGTTGGCCAACCGCACGCCGGCGGGAAGGTGGGGCAATGTCGACGAACTGGTTGGCGCGGCGGTCTTCCTCGCCGGCCCGGCTTCGTCATTCGTCAACGGTCATACGCTTTATGTCGATGGCGGCATCACGACCTGCCTCTGAGCCGGCCCTCATCGTGGTGATGGGCGTCAGCGGCTGCGGCAAAACCAGCATTGGCGAGGGCATCGCCGCGCGCCTGGGCATCGGATTTGTCGAGGGCGACGCGCTGCATCCCATCCAGAACGTCGAGAAGATGTCGGCCGGCGTTCCGCTTGACGACGCCGATCGCTGGCCTTGGCTGGACCTTGTCGGCAGGGCGCTGCGTACGGCGCAAGGCGATGGCCTTGTCGTCACCTGCTCGGCACTCAAGAAAGCTTATCGGGATCGCCTTCGCCAGGCGGCCGGAGGCGATCTGGTCTTCGTGTTCCTGGAAGGATCGCACCAATTGCTGCGGCAACGGATCGGCGAGCGGCGCGGCCACTTCATGCCACCCTCGCTGCTGGACAGCCAATTCGCGACGCTGGAAGATCCCACGGCCGAGCAGGGCGTGGTCACGGTCAACATCGCCGCGACGGTGGACGCGATCACAGACGCCGCTTGTGCACTGCTGGCGGAGACGGGGATCGGGGTGCAGGTTCAGCAAATGAAGGGAACGTGAGATATGTCGCAAGTCCCAGCAAAAATCGCCGTCATCGGCGCCGGCATCATGGGCTCGGCGATCGCGTCCCGGCTTCTCGAGGAGCGGCAGGCGGTGACGGTGTTCGATCTCGACAGCGCCAAGGTATCCGCTCTTGCCGGTAAAGGCGCAGTATCCGCCGCCTCCGCTGCCGCCGCGACGCAGGCAAGCGATTTTGTCATCCTCAGCCTCAACCACGCCAACATAGTGCGTGCCGCGGTCTTCGGCGCCGAGGGCGTCGCTGAAGCAGCCGGACCCGGGAAGATCCTCATCGATATGTCGTCCATCGATCCGGTCGATACCGCGCAATTGTCGAAAAAACTTGCTGACGAAACCGGCATGAAGTGGGTGGACTGTCCGCTTTCGGGCGGCGCACCCGGCGCGCTTGCGGGCCGCCTGACGGTTATGGCCGGCGGCGACAAGGCCGATTTCGAGCGCGCCCGAACCGTCATGCAGCATCTTTGCGCGAACTACACGCTGATGGGCCCGAGCGGCGCCGGCCAGACGACCAAGCTGATCAACCAACTCTTTTGCGCCGTGCTGTTCCAGGCGGTCGCGGAAGCCGTGAAACTGGCCGAAGCCGGAGGCGTCGATGCAGCACTAATTCCCGCAGCGCTCGCCGGCGGTCGCGCCGATTCCAACATCATGCAGGAGTTCATGAAGAAATTCGCCGCGCGCGATTTTTCGCCGACCGGCCGGATCGACAACATGCTGAAGGATCTCGATTCCCTCCAGGCGTTCGCGCTGAAGACGAAGACTCCGCTGCCGATGACTGGGCAGGTCGTCGAAATTCATCGCCTGCTTTGCGCGGCCGGTCTCGGAGCCCGCGATTCCGCCGAAATGATGCGCCTGCTCGATGGCATGCGCCAGGACTGACGCATGATTTACGCGGGCGGCGCTTGACTATCCGGGTATGTTATCGATAACATATGCTTAATAGCTTTGGGAGGAGCGTGCGTGTTCGGGAACAAGCTGGTCGAGTTTCAGTCGATTACCAAGGAGTTCGGCGGCACGCGCGCGCTTTCCGACGTATCGCTTGATCTGCATGAGGGCGAAATTCTCGCCCTGCTGGGAGAGAACGGCGCCGGCAAATCGACGCTCATCAAGACGCTCGCCGGCATCCACCGGCCGGATGGCGGACGCATCCTGTTTCGCGGCGAGCCGTATCAGCATCGGCCCCCGCGTCCCAACCAGCGCCAGCAGGTCGCCTTCATCCACCAGGACCTCGGCCTGATCGAATGGATGTCCGTCGGCGAGAATGTCGGGCTCGCTCAGGGGTTTTCGCTCCGCTCGGGCCTTATCGACTGGCGCACGACGGAAGAGCGGGCCCAGGCCGCGCTCAGCCTCGTCGGCTGCGATTTCGATCCGACGACGCGGGTCCAGGACCTCACCCGGACGGAAAAGTCGCTCGTCGCGATCGCCCGAGCGCTGGCAACCGAAGCCGATGTGCTCGTGCTCGACGAGCCGACGGCGAGCCTTCCCGCCGACGAGGTCGACCGATTGTTCGACGCGCTTCGTCCCCTGAAGCAGCGCGGCGTCGGCATGATCTATGTTTCGCACCGACTCGACGAGATTTTCCGCATCGCAGACAGGGTAGCCGTGCTGCGGGACGGGAAGCTGGTCGGCCAGAAGAAGGTAGCCGACACAAAGCCGGACGAACTGGTGGAAATGATCGTCGGGCGACCGGCGAGCCAGATCTTTGCCAAGGCGGCCACCAAGGCGGGCTCGACGATCTGTGCGGTGCGCGACCTGGTTTGCGCGGGAGCCGGGCCGGTTTCCTTCGACGTCCGCCGAGGTGAAATGCTCGGCCTTGTCGGGCTGCGCGGCGCCGGGCAGGAACTCATCGGGCGGACGCTCTTCGGCTGCACAACTTTTGCGGGCGAGATTTCCATCGACGGCAAAACGCCTGATCTCTCCAGTCCCATTGCGGCGATGCAAGCCGGAGTCGGTCTCATCGCCCGCGATCGCACCGAGGAGTCGATCGCGGCTGCACTCTCAATCCGCGAAAACATTTTTATCAATCCGGGCGCGGCCAGGCGCAGCCTGTTTTCCTTTCTCGCAGGCCACAAGGAGGCGGCACTTGCTCGGGCGATCGGCGACACGGTCGGCCTCAGGCCCAACGATCCGGACCTGCCGATCGAGGCGCTGTCCGGCGGCAACCAGCAGAAGGTCGTCGTCGGCCGTTGGCTTCATACCGGCCGCAAGCTGCTCATCGCCGAAGACCCAACCGCCGGCGTCGATGTCGGCGCGAAGGCCGAGATTTACCGGCTGATCAGGCGGGCGCTCGAAGCCGGATTGGGCGTCGTCGTTGTTTCGACCGACTTCGAGGAGATCGCCCATATCTGCCACAGGGCGCTGGTCTTTTCCCGCGGGCAGATCGTTCGCGAACTCGCCGGCGATGAACTCACGACATCCGCCGTAATCACCGCCGCATCGGCATCCGAAGCCGCCTGACCGACCCGGAGCAAGACCATGCAATCCATCGAATCCACCGCTCTCGAGCCGACACGGGGCGAAATGACCGGCCTGCCGGCGCGGCAGAAGCTCATCAGGCTCGTCCCAGTCTACGGGCTCGTCATCCTCACACTCATGCTGATCGTGCTGTTCTCAATCCTGCTGCCGAAAACGTTCCCGACACTGCTCAATTTGCGCTCGATCGTTTCCGACAAGGCGATCATCGCACTGCTGTCGCTGGCCGCCATGATCCCGATGGCTTCGGGCCGCATCGACCTGACCGTCGGCTACGGAATAGTATTGTGGCACATCCTCGCCATCAGCCTGCAGACCATGCTGGGTATCCCCTGGCCCCTCGCCGTGATGATCGTCCTGTTTCTCGGCGCCGGTACGGGCTTCCTGAACGGGCTCCTCGTGGAAGTCGCCCGGATCGATTCCTTCATCGCCACGCTCGGCACGGGAACCGTGCTCTATGCGCTTGCCCTTTGGCACACCGGCGGGCGGCAGGTGGTCGGTGTCCTGCCCGACGGGTTCTATGCGCTCAACGGCACCATGCTGTTCGGCCTGCCGATCACCGGCTTCTATGTGCTGGCGATCGCCGTCACGTTGTGGATCGTGCTGGAATATTTGCCGATCGGCCGCTACGTCTATGCGATCGGCGCCAATCCCAAGGCGGCTGCCCTCAACGGCATTCCCGTCCGGCGCTTCGTCATCGGGGCTTTCGTCTCATCGGGGTTTCTCACCGCACTGACGGGCGTTCTGCTCGCTTCCAAACTGCGCATCGGCCAGGCGAGCGTCGGCCTTGAATATCTGCTGCCGGCGCTTGTCGGTGCGTTCCTCGGCTCGACCACCATCAAACCCGGCCGGGTCAATGTCTGGGGCACGATGATTGGCGTCGCCATCCTCGCCGTCGGAATTTCCGGAATCCAGCAATTCGGCGGCTCCTTCTTCGTTGAGCCTCTATTCAACGGCGTGACGCTTCTCGTCGCGATCGGCATTGCCGGATACGCGCAGCGCAAACGGGGCGCCGCGGCAAAACTGCCGCGAAAGCCAAATCCGTCCGGAAGCTAATAGTCCAGACAGTCGATCAGGATCTTAAGAGCAGGGAGTAGGGTTATGCAGCGCAGGAACTTCTTGAAATCATCGGTGGCAATGCTGTCGGCCGCCATCGTGGCCCCGGCAATATTTGCCGACCAGGCGCGGGCCGATGCGATGGCCGACGCCATGGCGATCGTCGAAAAACACGCCCAGAAAGTTACGGCCTGGGATGGCCCGACCTCCGGCCCGAGGGCCCAGGAAGGCAAGACAATCGTCGTTCTTGCCGGCGACCTGAAGAATGGCGGCATCCTTGGGGTGACGACCGGCGTCGAGGAAGCGGCCGAGGCGATCGGCTGGGAGGTCAAGGTAATCGACGGCGCCGGATCGATCGGAGGCCGCACCGCCGCCTTCGGCCAGGCCATGGCGCTGCAGCCAAGCGGCATCATCATCAACGGCTTCGACGCGGTCGAACAGGCACCGGCGATCGAGCAGGCCAAGGCCGCGGGCATTCCGATGGTCGCCTGGCATGCCGGGCCGACGATCGGCCCGGACGACAAGATCGGGCTCTTTGCCAATGTCTCCACCGACGCCATGCAGGTTTCAGCCGCGGCCGCGAACTGGGCCTACGCAGACGCCAAAGGAAAACCCGGAGTCGTGATCTTCACCGATTCCACCTATGCGATAGCCATCGCCAAGGCCGATCGGATGAAGGAAGAAATCGAGAAGCTCGGCGGGACCGTGCTCGAATATGTCGACACGCCGATCGCCGAAACGTCGCAGCGCATGCCGCAGCTGACCACCTCACTGCTGCAGAAGTACGGCGACAGCTGGACGCATTCGCTGGCCATCAACGATCTCTATTTCGACTTCATGGGCCCCTCGCTCGCGGCAGCCGGCAAGACGGGTACCGACGCGCCGATCAATGTCGCCGCCGGCGACGGCTCGGAATCGGCCTATCAACGCATCCGCGCCGGCCAGTTCCAGAAGGTGACGGTGGCCGAACCGCTCAACCTGCAGGGCTGGCAACTGGTCGACGAGCTGAACCGCGCGATCGCCGGTGTAAAATGGTCCGGCTACCTTTCGCCGCTCCATGTCGTGACAGCGGACAACGTCGAATTCGACGGCGGGCCGAAGAACAGCTTCGACCCCGACAATGGCTATCGCGACGAATACAAGAAAATGTGGAGCAAGATGTAGGCGCAGGCCGTAGCGGGCGCATCGGGAAGATGCGCGCGCTACGACTCACCCGGCCACAGCAGCCCACCTCAACCGATCCGGCGGTCGCGCGGCCTCGCGGCCGCACCGGGAAATGTTGCAGGCCGAAACACCGGAGAAACCATGATCATCCGATACGCGCTCTTCGAAGGCGAAATCCATAGCGGCAGGGAGGCTGAGTTCCGCCAGTTCGTGAAAGACCGGCTTGTCCCGCTCTGGACGCAGTTTCCCGGAGCCGAGGAAATCCGCATCCTCGACGGAACTATCCGCGACGAAGGCGCCCCGGCCTACGCAATGGCGCTGGCCATCCGCTATCCGGATATGGCGGCCTGCGAATTGGCGCTTCAGTCCCCCATCCGGTCCGAAAGCCGCCAAGTTACCGGAGAGCTGCTGAAGATGTTCACCGGACGCGTTCACCACCACGTGTTCGACGCGAGCGAATACGTGCCGACACGTGCACCTGAAGAATGAGCGGGCGGTAAGCAGAGATCGGCTTGGCGTCATGGGACGCCATCTTCCGCTCGGTTTTCCACAGCGGTTTGCCTTTTGTCGACGTGGCAAGCCGAGCTGGTGAGACAGCCGCACACCACCGCGGACCAGATCTAAATCGGCGATCCTGTCCGGCGCTGCATCGGCACGCGTCAGCGCGATGAAGATACTTCGGTATCCGCACGCGCCATCCTCCAGATGTTGCGCTCGAGCAGGCCGCACAGGGATTGGTGACATAGCTGACGTTGCTGCTCGGCAAGACGCAGCAATTTTGCTAAGATCGGCTGTGGGAGGAGACGGGCATGCAATCGCTGCCGATAGCCGATCCTGGCGTAGCCAAGACGACAGCCGACGCATCGCTTCCACTCGCCTATTCCACCGCGACGCTCTGCTGGCTCCTGTCCGCCGGCGTCTACATCGCAGCCAAGTGGGTCGCCCCCGAGATGCCGCCTTGGGCGCTCTGCTTCTGGCGGCTGGCGCTCGCCTGCGCGATCCTGCTGCCTATCGTCCATCATCATCACGGGGCGATGCTCGCACTGATCCAGTCCCGGGCGATCGAGGTGCTGGCCATCGGCGCCATCGGGCTGACCCTCTGTCAGGGCATGATCTACACGGGCCTCAATTACACCGACGCGACGACCGCCGGCATCATCATGGCGCTGTCGCCGATCATGACCATGGTGCTTGCCCGCTTCGTGCTCGGCGAGCCCCTCGGCATCTGGAAGGCGCTTGGCGCGCTGCTCGCTCTGGTCGGGATGGTGGTGATCGTGGCGCGCGGCGACCTGACCGCGCTGATGCGGCTCCAGTTCAATCCCGGAGAGTTGTGGATCGTCGGCAGCGCGTTTTGCTGGGGCCTCTACACCGTGCTGCTGCGTCGCGCCAAATTCGCCATCGAACTGCTGCCGACGGTGGTCCTGCTGCTGGGGGCCGGCGCGCTGGCCGCACTGCCCCTCTATCTCTGGGAGCTGTTTTCCGGCGAGCGTTCGGCGCTGCATGCGAACGGCCTTCTGGCACTCGCCTATGTCGCTGGCCCGGGCGGCGCGCTGATGTATTACCTCTACAACCGCAGCGTCGAGACGCTTGGCGCCGGGCGCGCCAGCATGCTGCTCTATCTGCAGACTGTCTTTGTCGCCGTGCTCGCTTATCTTTTCCTAGGCGAAAGCTTGCACGACTACGACCTCGCCGGCGCCGCCTTTATCGTCGCCGGCCTGCTGCTCGCCACCGCGATCAAGCCGAGGCAGCGCACGGCCCATGTCGCGTAGGGATACCTCTCCCGCTACGCCTCTCACCTTCTGAGATACAGGCATAGTGTCGTCGGCGCCAGGATCGCGGTCAGCGCCACCGGCGCGATCAGGGCGAGGACGACCTGACTGAGTGTCGCCCCGCCACCCATCAACCCGCGCAGCGCCGTCGTCATCAGCGACACCGGATTGACTTCGACGAAGGCCCGCAGCCAGTCCGGCATGGTCCCGGGGTCGACCATGATGTTTGAGGCGAAGACGAGCGGAAACAGGAAGGTAAAGCCGAGCGTCATCACTGTGGTTGGCGTTCGGATCAGCAGGCCGAGCACGATGAATACCCAGCCCATGCCGAACCCGATGGCGATCAGCATGGCGAAGGCGGCAAGCACGCCGAGGATGCCCGCCTCCGGCCGGTAGCCGAGGATCAGCCCGATGGTGAGGATGATCGAGGCGGCAATCAAATGGCGCAGGATGTCGCCCACCATCAGACCGGCGAACGGAGAGAGCGACCAGATCGGCAGCGATCGGAAGCGGTCAAACAAGCCCTTGCCGAGGTCGGTCGACAATCCCATGCCCGAATAGACTGCGTTGAACACCACGGTCTGAACCAGGATGCCGGGCAGGAAGAACTGCAGGTATTCGCCAGGCGAACCGGCGAGCGCACCGCCGAAGACGAAGGTGAACAGCAGCGTGAACATGATCGGAGTCATCACCAAGTCGAACAGTTGCTCCGGCACATGCTTGAATTTCAGCACCGCGCGCCATCCGAAGACCAGCGCGTTGGAAAGGGCTGATGGGGACCTCGGTCGGGCGACCCTTTGCAGCCGATGCAGGGATGTCGTGTCGATCATGGCTTGTCGTCCTTCCGGCTTTCACCCAGGCTCGGCTGGCCCGTCAGCGCGAAGAAGACCTCCTCAAGGCTGGGTTGGCCCATGGAGAAATCCGACAGTTCGATGCCGGCAGCGACCAGGTCGGCGAGCGCCTCGTTGGCGGCCTTCGCCGTGCCGGCAAGGACGGAGAGTTCCGCGCCCTCGGCACTGCGTTGGACAGGGTGCTCCAGCCGGCGTTCCAGGATCGACGCCGCCTGGTCCAGCCGCGCAACATCGGCGAGCGCGACATGGAGAAACCCGGAGCCGGTGGCCGCCTTCAATTCGCGGCTGGTGCCCTCGGCAATCTTCCTGCCGTGGTCGATGACGGCGATGCGTGCCGCGAGTTGATCGGCCTCTTCGAGATATTGCGTGGTGAGCAGGATGGTGACGCCGGCCTCGGCGAGGCCGCGGATCATGCCCCAGACATCCTTGCGGGCGTTCGGATCGAGGCCCGTGGTCGGCTCATCGAGGAACAGCACGCCCGGCGTGACGATCAGCGAGGCGGCTATGTCGAGCCGCCTTCGCATGCCACCCGAATAGTCCCTCACCTGCTTCGTCGCCGCTTCGGACAAGCCGAAAGCCGCGAGCAGGTCGTCCGCACGGGCTTTCGCGGCACGACCGCGAAAACCCCAGAGTCGGGCGAGCAGGACGAGGTTCTCCCGGCCCGTCAGGTCCTCGTCAAGCGAAGCGAACTGCCCGGTCATCGCGATTGCCGCACGGACCTCGTGCGGGGCCTGCACGAGATCGTGCCCCATCACGGTCGCGGAGCCGGCGTCGGGGCGCGACAGCGTCGCAAGCATCCGCATCAGCGTTGTCTTGCCGGCGCCGTTCGGACCCAGGATAGCGAAAATAATGCCGCGCGGCACATCGAGGTCGATACCATCGACGGCACGCAGCTTGCCGAAGGTTTTGACCAGGCCGCGGGCGGAAATGGCTGACTGGGCAAGGCCCGTGGCGGGCACAGCCATAGGAGAAGTATCGTTCATGCAATCATCCGGCAGTCGCAAATGAAGGCCAACCTCGGCGCAATGGCTGCGTCGCCAGTTCCTCTGCAGGCTCATGAGCTTACCGTCTGGCTTATCCTCATGCCAGAGGCTCCGACCATCTGCCCGGCCGCCGAACTGTAGCGCCGGTCAGATCATATGTCGGCTACGCCCCTGGGGTTTTCTCACTCGATCACGGCACAGGCCTGACGTTTTCCGGCATCGCCGGCAGGCTGGCTTTTGTAGTCGTCCTGCCCACCGTGGATCATCAATGCCTTGCCTCGTATCGCCGTTTCCCCACCATCCAGCTTGACCATGCTGTTGAAAACCTGAGCACGCAAAACGCCGTCGGCGCCGACCCGCTGATTTGGCATATCGCCCGCGTGCGGGCCTTTTCCGGCGAGATATCCATGTTCGGCATTCGTCGGATTGAAGTGTCCACCGGCCGAGTCATGGCCGGTCTGATGATCGCACTTTCCGGTCTCATGAACATGGAACGCAACCAATTCGCCCGCCGGCAGTCCCGTCACCTGCAACTCTATCAGCACACCCTGCGCCGTCTCGGTCAGCGTGGCCGTTCCATTCTTCTCGCCAGCCATGTTGACGAATTCGGCTTTCGCGGTCGCGGCGTCCTGAGCCGCTGCAGGCATCGCGACCGCCAGCGCCAACCCTGCTGTTGCAACCAATTTTCTCATCGACTCGGCCTCCGGTTGTCCAAGGCATCCAAACAACAAAGGGGCCTCTTCGTTCCATTTGGGAATTGAGTTTTTGTCTCCGGCACGGTCGATGTGCCTCTGTTACACCAATTCGAAGAGTTGCGCGGTTTGCCAGCCCGCAAGCAGTATGATGAGAGTGCCAACGAGCCTGAGAAGCGTCTTTTCTGCGATCGACTTCACCATCAATCCGGCCATCGGCGCTGCGATCACCCCGCCAAGGACCAAGCCGGCAACGGCGATCAGATTTTCTGCCAGTGCTCCTGCCTCCGCCCAATGGCCGGTCAATAACGCAAACAGGAAGGTCAGGGACACCGACAGCGTGGTAAGGAACTCGGTGGCATTTACCGTGCCAATCACGTAGCGGGGCGTCCCGCCAAAACCGAGAAGGCCCGTCGTCACGATGGGTCCCCATCCGCCACCCCCTGCCGCATCGAGAAATCCACCACCAAGCCCAAGCGGAGGCACCGCGGCTGCAGGGACCGGCTTGCTTGGTATCCGTCGGAAGGAACGGAACAGGAGCCAACCTCCGACGAGCGCAAGATATGTGGTCACATAAGGCTTCATGATTGCCCCCTCAAACGAGGTGAGCACAAAAGCGCCGAGAACGCCGCCGAGCACGCCAAACGGCATCAGCCGCCAGAAAAGCTTCCAGTCGATATTGCGGTGATAGAGGTGAGCCGAACCCGAGGCCGCCGTGGTAAACAGCTCGGCCGCGTGAACTGAAGCCGAAGCATGTGCAGGAGACACGCCGAACCCCAGTAGTGTTGTCGAGCAAATCACGCCGTAGGCCATGCCGAGAGCGCCGTCCACAGCCTGAGCTAAAAACCCTACGATCGCAAAAAGAAGGAATTCTTGCATTTGGCTCTCCAACAAAGCGCTGATATACTCGACGAAAGAGGAACCCGCTGCCGATAACGCATGCAATCTTCACGCTTTTACAACTCACCAAACGCCTGGCATCGATAATGGGACGACGAACGGGAAACTGTCCACCCGATCGGCGCCTTTCTCCGCACCCGGCGCGTGGCGATGCTTATTCACGACCAGGCGCGGCTCTCGACTGACGTGATGGCTTTGTGTCGCGCTTTGGCGTCAGTTCCGCCTCGGGCCGGTCGCTCAGTCGTTGCTTGAGGATGTCAATGAGGCTGACGGTGACCGCAATCACTGCAGGGCCGAGGACGAGACCGGATGCTCCGAAGAGGACGATGCCACCGACAGCACCGACAAAGGCCACCACCGTGTGGAGCCGCAGCCGGTTCCCGACAAGTATCGGATAGAGCAGATTGTCGATGCCGGCGACAACCACGCCGCCCCAGACGGTCAGGATCGCCGCGCTCGCCCAAGCCCCCTCCAGCGCGAGATAGATCGCTGCCGGCACCCAGATCAGGAATGCGCCGAGCACCGGCACGATGGCAAGAAATCCCATTGCCAGGCCCCAGAACACCGGAGTGGGCAGGCCGAGCCACCAGAAAATCAGGCCGCCCAGAGTCCCCTGCACAGCGGCGACAAGCACGGTGCCTATCAGGATCGCATGTACAGTCTCGGCAAGGCGGGACAGCGTGTATGCCGTCTCCGCGGTACGCAGGGGCGAAAGACGCTCGATCCCGCGCAGGGCGGATTCACGGTCCCGCAGAAAATAGAACAGCAGATAGAATGTCAGCACGAACATCACGGCCTGATTGATCGAGCCGCGCAACAGCGATGTGCTTTGTGCCGTCAGCCATTGAACAAATGCGGCCACCGTGCCGGCCGGATCGATTTGGTTCTCGATCCACTGGGCAACCGCCGAAAGCCTGGGATAGCCCGACACGAAGACATCTGTGTTCCAGCCCCGGATGACCTCCTCCAGGTAGGTGGCGCCGTTTACCGCCTCGCGAACAAGCTGCTGTGCCACGAAGATAAGCGGCAGGCCGACCGCCACCGCCGCGATGCTGACAGACATCAGTGCAGCCAGGTTCTTGTTCCTGAGCCTTTCCTCGACCTGTCGATGAGCCGGATACAGGATGATTGCCAACACCACCGCCCAGGTCAATGCGGGCAAAAAAGGCAATGCCAGGAGATAACAGACATACAGGCCGATCGCCGTCGCGGTGACGATGCCGAGCAATCTCATTTGCTTCATATCGGGCATCTGTTTCAGGTCGGGCATCTCTCGCCGTCTCGCAAACCAGGCGAGACTAGTGGATTTTCTGACATAATGGCAGCTTCCGTCGCCGCACCCGTACTGCCAAGCCGCTGTCGAGTGTGGCGAGAATGGCCATTTCTCGGTTGTTGGCTGGCCGGTTGGGCGCCCATCCACGCTGCCAACACCACGTCCTGCCGGGCGTGGATGCTCCACCTACGCGCGGTTTTGCAGTTCGCTCGCGGCAGCGCAGCTTCACGGGGCCAAAAAGAAAAAGGCCGGACTGTAAAAGTCCGGCCAAGCGTGAAGGTTCAAAACCTCCAGAGGGGAACGCGCCGGACGCAATGGGAGGAAAACATCCGACGCAATGCTCATATGGGTCGGCACGGATGACGTTTCAACGACATGGGGTGGGCCACATCAGCCGCTCCATAGAGCCACCCGGGCGGATTCAATCGTCACCGGCCCGTGTTTCAGTTTTAGCGTCATACATGTGAGCGGTGCGTCGCCCGATCAAAAAGGTCGCCGCCTCGGATCAGACGAGGAGTGTCCCGCGGGACACTCCTCCTTCGTTTTTACTCCGAGAGCGTGAAGGGAGCCGTGTATTTGTCGATGTTGTCCTTGGTGATGAGAAGGCAGTCAAACAGCTGCTTCTCGGTCGGCGCGCCGGTTTTACCGGTCTTTATGAACGAGTCGGCCTGTTGCACGGCCTTCGCCGAGTAGACGGCCACCGGCTGGAGCACGGTGTACTGCAAGTCGCCCGCCTTGATCGCGGCGACGGCGTCCGGAGAGCCATCGAAGCCGCCGACCTTGATGCTCGACAGCTTTCCGGCTTCTTTCAGCGCGGCGATCGCGCCGAGCGCCATCTCGTCATTACCGCTCGTCACGCCGATGATATCGGGATGGGCCTGCAGCAGGCTCTGCATCTTGTCGTGGCCCTGGGTACGGTCCCAGTTGGCGACTTCCGAGCCGACCTTTTTAAGGTCCGGATACTGGCTGATCACGGTCTCGTATCCGTTTGACCGCGTGGCGGCGTTGTTGTCGGACGGGGCGCCCAAGAGTTCGACGTAGTTGCCTTTCTCGCCGATATTAGTCACCCATTGCTGTGCCCCCAGAGCGGCGCCCTGTGCGTTGTTGGAAACGAGCTGCGCTTTGGCCAGGCCTTCCTGGTTTATCTCGGCGTTGACGAGGAAGACCGGAATGTTAGCGGCAATCGCCTTCTTGACGGCGCCGATGGATCCGCTGGCGTCGGCAGGATCGAGGATGATCGCCACGGATTTGTTGGTGATCGCGGTGTCGATCAGTCTGCTTTCCGTGTTCGTGTCGGCTTTCGATGCGCCGACAGTCGCGGTGTAGCCGAGTTTTTCGGCCTCGGCCTTGGCCACATTGCCTTCGGTGAGCCAGTACGGGTTGGCGGGGTCAATGACGATGATCGAAATGAGACCTTCGGCCGACGCTGCGCTTACCGACCCTGCGAGGACCGGAGCGGCCAGTGCAAAGGCCGTGAGCATTAGAATTCTTGCCTTGCCATACATGAAATTTCCTCCTTGGTTAGCGATGGTACCGGTCAACCGGCAATCTTCTCGTGAGCGGGATCGGCCGTTCGGGCCTTGCCGGCTTGTTGCGGAGAAGTCGAAGGGCCGCCGGTCGAGCCCGGGAGCTTGACGCGACGGCGATACTGAATGGCGTTGAGCAGCACCGCCAACACGATGACAGCGCCGGTGAACACTGTTTGCCAGTAGGCGGACACGCCGATGATCACCAGGCCATCGGAGAGGAAGCCGATGACGAAGGCCCCGACCAGCGTGCCGCGGATATTGCCTCGACCACCGGTGAGTGCGGCGCCGCCGATGACGACGGCTGCAATGGCGGTCAGTTCGTAGGAGTTGCCGGCGGTCGGTCCTGCCGAGGTCAGTTCCGAGGACAGGATGAGGCCGGCTACCGAGGCGCAGATGCCGGACAGCATATACACCGACACCTGGACTTTTTTCACCGGCACGCCGGACAGTTCCGCGGCGCGCTCGTTGCCACCGGAGGCATAGAGCCACCGGCCGAAGGCCGTGCGATTGAGGATGATGCTGCCGATGATCGCGATGACCACCATGACCAGCACCCCGATGGGAATACCGAACAGGCGGTTGAAGCCCAGCCAATCGAAGCCGGTATTGCCCAGCTCCGGCTTGCCGCCGAGATCATTATATGTGAGGCCGTTTGTCATCAGCAGCGCGGCGCCGCGCACCACATAGAGCATGCCCAGCGTGGCAACGAAGGCCGGCACCTTCAACCAGGCGATAAGGACGCCGTTGACCAGACCGACCAGTGCGCCGAGCACGCACACCAGCACCACGACCACCCAGACGGGGGGAAACAGCACGATGCCGAGCGTTTGCAACTGCACGCCCTGCATCAGGAATCCGGCGATTACGCCCGACAGCCCAAGCGTCGATCCGACCGACAGGTCGATGCCGCCATTGAGGATGACCAGCAGCATGCCGACCGCTAGGATGCCGAAGATGGCGACATGCGACGCCATGGTGAGGAAATTGCCCAGCGAGAAGTAATAGGGCGACAGCATCGAGAAGACGAGGATGATCACCATCAGCGCGAGGAATGCCCGGCCCTCCAGCAACAGCTTGGCCAGGCTGAAGCCACCGCTCGATGTCCTCGAGCCGGAGCGGCTACTATTCTGACTGGCGTTGGTCACGGTCTGGGCTCCTGTATTCTTCTGATCAGACAAGCACGGCCTCGCCCGAGGCTGCCATGATCTGCTCTTTCGAGACGTCGGCGCCGAACTGAGCCGAAATCCTGCCTCGGCGCATGACGATGATCCGGTGCGCGATACCAAGGCACTCGGCGACTTCCGAGGTCGAGAACACGACCGCGAGCCCCTGCGCAGCCCGCTCGCCGAGCAGCCGGAACACCTCCGCCTTGGCGCCGACATCGATCCCGCGACTGGGCTCGTCCAGCAGCATGACCTTGGGGTCGGTGGTCAGCATCTTGCCGATGACGACCTTCTGCTGATTGCCGCCGGACAGCGATCCGATGGGCGCGCCTGCGCCCGCCGTCTTGACGCGCACATCGCGAATGGTTCCGTCGATCAGCGACCGCTCCCGCGATTGCGAAAGCAGCATCCCCTTGACGAAGGCGCCAATGCTGGCGAGCGACAGATTTGCCCCCACGGTCATCGTCTGAACCAGGCCGTCGCGTTGGCGGTCCTCAGGCACCAGCACAAGCCCCCTTGATATGCGCTCGGCGATGCTGAGGCGGGAGACGTCCTTGCCCTCCAGCAAGACCCGGCCGCCCGTCATCGGCAGTCGTCCGGCGACGCACTCCAGCAATTCCGTGCGCCCGGCGCCCATCAGCCCGTAAATGCAGACGATCTCGCCCGCGCGGACATCGAGCGACAGCCGGTCGACGACCAGGCGGTCCGAACCCGAAGCATCGGCGATGCTCACATCATCGATCGACAGGGCAACATCGCCGAATGCATAACCGGTGGGTGGCGATCCCAGGTCGAAGTTCTCGCCCACCATGTTGCGGACGATCCATTCGAGATCGATGTCCTTCGCATTGGCCGTCGCCGTGATCGTTCCGTCTCGCAGCACCACGGCATGGTCGGTGATCTGCAGCGCCTCCTCGAGGTGATGAGAAATGTACACGATCGAGACGCCGCGGGCGGTTAGATCCCGGATTACCTTGAACAGCACCTCCACCTCGGTCGCGCTCAATGCGGAAGTAGGCTCGTCCATGATCAGGATGCGTGAATCGACGGAGAGCGCGCGGGCGATTTCGACGATCTGCTGCTGCCCCAGGCGCAGATCCTGCACCAGGGTCAGCGGATCGATGTCTTCCTCGAGATCGGCCATCAGCATCCGCGTCTGACGAGCCTCTTCCGCGAAGTCGAGGCCGGTCGCGCCCCGCAACTCACGGCCCATGAAAATATTGTCGCGCACACTCAGATTGGGCGCGAGACTCAACTCCTGATGGATTATCGAGATGCCGCGGTCCCGCGCGTCGACGGTCGAGGAGAAGACGACAGGACGGCCATCGAGCTCGATACTTCCGGACGTCGGCGTCTCGACACCGGAAAGGATCTTCATCAGCGTCGACTTGCCTGCGCCATTCTCTCCGAACAGCGTGGTGACCTCGCCACGGCGGATGTCGAAATTGACCCCCTTGAGGGCATGCGTTCCGCCATAGGATTTTACTATGTTGCGCGCCGCGAGCACGGTGTCGCCGGCCGCCGGCTCGAATTGAGGCGCCGCATTCATTGAACGCTCAGCTTTACGGGTGTGACGAGCCAGCCCTTGGGATTGATCAATTTGAAGACGCCGATCACCGAAATCGCCTTTCCGGTGAGCTTGGTATTGTCGATGGCCGACAACACCTGCTTCTTCATCTCGTTGTTCAAGGCCGATCCGGCGTTCTGATACTCGATCTGATTGGTGAATTGCCCGAAGGTGATCGTGCCCGTGGCATCGCGCAGGTCGGTTCCGTTGATCGCCGGCCCGGTCTGCACGCGAATGACCAAGGTGCTGGGAACATCGTCGACTTTGACGGCGTAGATGCCGGACTTTCCCTCACCGACGACGCCGGTGAATTTGACTGAGAATTCCGTACCGACATTGGCCGGCACACCGTACTCCTTCTCCGCCGCCGCCTTGTCCTTGGCAATGGCCGACGCGAGGGTAGCGGCGTTAACCGCGCGCTGCTCCACCGCGGATTGAACCTTCGGAAACTCGGACTTGCCGTATTCTTCCGGGGAAAACGCAGCCTTTCGCGCGTCCTCCGCCGAACCAATTATGACGACCTTGGTGTCGAGAACCATTGCGCCGAGCAAAATCAAGATTGCGGCCGCGGCAACAATCCAACGAACGCCGACCCGCCGATTGATCGTGGCGGCGGGCTGCGAACTCATGGCGCAACGACCTGCGGCATGACGCCGATCAGGTCACGGTCACGACTGGCGGCGTTGCTGGCTTTCATTCCATCTCCTCCCAAGATGATATTATTATCTTCAGTTGAAAAATTTTTCACGCGTTCATGACGTTGTCAATCCGCCTTCACCAGGATCAGCGTGCAGCCGGCGTTATCGAGAAGAACTTTAACCGCGTATCAGTTGATTGCGGCCGAGAACCCTGCCGGTATTCGGCTGCACGATCGTGTGACCGCGATTGCATGCGCTGGTCGTCAGCCCAACCGCCGTAAGCAAGAAATTCCTCACGAGCCGAAGCCTTTCGGAACAGTCAGGCCTCAGGCATAAAATAGACCATACGTTAGTGTTAAATTCACGTCAAGACATGTGATATTTTGCCCATTCTCCGGCAGTGCCGGAGAATGGCCACCTGTCAACCAAGCTTAGTAGGCTGTTTTCGTGTGGTATTTTTTGAAAACAGCACATACCCGCGCGGTGTTCGTCCCAAATCAGGGCGCCATCACAATCGCATCAGATTCCTGTCGCTGAGCTGCGCGACAGCGGCATCGAGTTCGTCGGACATTCGCTGCGGGTCCCAGTTACGTGCACGGCCGGCAATGGCGGCGATCTGCTTCAAATCGCTCATGGTCAGGGAACCGCCAATGGCCAGGGTCGTGCGCCGCATGACGATATCAGCCAGATGCTCGACGAATTCATTACGAACGATGTAGTCGATTTCGGATGTGCCGTAGTCGCTTGCCCCCGGCAGGCGATTTTCATTGTCTCCTGAACTTTGGTGGCGGGCGATTGGCAACGCTTTGGTGCCGTAGCGCGACAGAAGCTGGTCGAGACGGCGTTCGTCGGCGCCCGAAGCCGATCTGGCATCGGCCAGCCAGGCGGCTCGCGCCGCAGGCTCGGTTGGAAACCCCTTGCCGCCGCCGATCGGCATCGATCGCGTGGTGACCTTGCGGCCGCGTCCCAGCCGGTCGAGTACCGTGTCGGCAACCTCCTCGGCAAAGCCGCGGAACGTCGTCCATTTGCCGCCGACCAGCGAGATAATCGGAAACGGACGCGAACCTTCCGGCTCGATGAGCGGTGCCGAATGATCCCTGCTGATCAAGCCGGGGACAGAGGCGTCGGATGCAGGCAACGGTCTGATGCCGCTATAGGCATAGACGATCTGGTCGCGTCCAAAGCTCATGCCCGGCATCAGCGCACGCACGCTCTCGAGCAGATAGTCGATCTCCTGCGGCTCGCAGCATACTGTGTCCGGGTTGTCGGCCTGGATGTCGGTCGAGCCGACAAGCGCCAGACCGAGATAGTCGTAGACAAGGCAGATGCGGCCGTCGTCGGCTTCGAAGTAGAGCATGCGGCCTGCCAGGCTTCGTACCAGTTCGTCATGCTTCAAAAGGATATGCGAACCCTTGGTGCCGCCGATCATTTTCGACGGCGCGCCCAGCGAGGCGTTGACATCGTCGATCCACGGGCCGGCGGCGTTGACGACCAGTTTCGGCCGTACCGAAAATACAGCGCCGTTCTCGGACTGGCCCCCGCCTTTTGACTGAAAAGTCAGCACGCCATTGGACGACGAAACCAACGTCGTGTAGTTGGCCGCCGCGGCGAGGGCATTTGCTGCCAGCCCGTCGGTGATCAGTTCGAGCACCAGCCTTTCGGGATGGCTGATCTTGGCGTCGTAATAGATGCCGGTGGCGACGATCGACTTGGTCAGCGCCGGTATATCGCTCAGCGCCCGCCGTCGCCCGACCAGTCGGTGGCGCGGCATGACACGATGCTGCGACCCATAAAAATCGTAGATCGTCAGGCCGATCTTGATGAGGACGGCGCCGCGGCTGCGCGGCGCGCTGGTCGAGCCCAGCAGCGTGCGCAACGCCGCCCAAATGCCCTTGCTCCAGGAGAAGATCGGGATGATTGTCGGCAGCGGGCTGACATAGTGCGGCGCGTTCTTCAACAGCAGGTTGCGCTCCAGCGTTGACTGTGCCACCAGCCCGAACTCGCCCGTTTCGAGATATTTCAGGCCGCCATGGATCAGCCGCGACGGCGCAGCACTTGTGCCTGAGCCAAAATCGTCCTTGTCGACGATCAGGCAACTGACGCCTTGCGCGCACAGATCCCGGAACAGGCCAGCCCCATTGATGCCGGCGCCAAGAATGACGACGTCGATGTCGCCCGTCCTGTTCATAAAGGCGAGGCGCCCGATCGGGTCGGCTGAGCCGGGGTCGGATGCGCCTGCGTCGTCGGAAGGGCTCATGGCTTAGTCATCTTGACGATGCGCAGCTTTACGCCGGCCTGTTCGAGCTTTTGCGCCTGCGCATCGCTTACGCCGTCGGTCGTCAGCACCGCGTCGAAACGGGTCAGATCGTCAAAGACATGCAGGGCGACCTTGTCGAACTTGGAATGGTCGACGACAAGAATGCGCCTGGTCGAGGCAGCAACCATCGCTTGCTTGACCCGGACCACATGCTGGTCCTGGATGAAGGCCGTGGTGCCTGAGATCGCCGAAGCCGAGCAAATCAGAAGATTGGCGCGCAATTGCGCCACGGCATTCTCGCAGACGATGCCGATATAGGCATTGTAAGTGCGGTGATACTGACCGCCTAGGCAGATGAAGTCGATATCGTCGACATTGGTCAGCAGTGCTGCAGTCGCGACGCTGTTGGTGATGACGGTCAGTGGCTTGATGTCGGGCAGCAGTGGCGCGATCGCGTTCGCCGTCGTCGAATCGTCCAGCATGACGGCCTGGCCGGCCTCGATATAATCCAGCGCCGCATGCGCCAGCGCATCCTTTTCGGCCCTGCCGACCGTCACCCGATAGCGGAAAGCGCTTTCATAAAGGCCGGAAGGCTGCACCGTCACCGCGCCGTGCAGCTTGCGCAGCACGCCCTGGTGCGCCAGTTGGTCGATATGGCGGTGGATGGTCATCCGCGACACGCCGAAATGCTCGACCAGGTCGTCGATGCGCACCTGGCCGAATTTGATCACATAGTCGGCGATTTCCTCGCGCCGTTCGTCGGCCTTGATCATGCAGCCCCCTCAATGCTTTGCCGCGCCAGCCTTTCGATCTCCGGCCATTGCGGCTTGAGCGATTCGGCAATGCGGCAATAGAGAGAAAAACGATCCTCGAAAGCCGCATTGCGCGCCGCGTCGGGCAGATATTCATGGCTCGTCTCGCTGACGGCGCGCGCGCCCTGTTGCGGCGTGGCAAACAGGCCAACCGCGGCGCCGGCACAAAGGGCTGCGCCGAAGGCAGCCGCCTCGTCGGTCGACGTGACGATGACCGGTACGTTGAGTACGTCGGCGAACATCTGCGCGAAGGCCGGATTGCGCGAACCGCCGCCGGTGAGCCGCACCTCACGAACGGCAAAGCCGTCGCGCAGTGCTTCGACGTGAGTGCGGTGGTTGAAGACGATGCCTTCCAGCACTGCCTTCAGCATGTCGCCGCGATCATGCCAGCCATGCAGGCCGAGAAAGCTGGCGCTGGCGGCATTGCCGTAAGGCGAGCCGAACAAATAGGGATGGAACAAGATGGTCGAAGGCCTGCCAAGCGCAACGTCGATCTCTGCCGCCAGCATCTCGTGGATCGAGCCGCCGGTCCTTTTTGCTTCATCCTGTTCCGGGCGGCAGAGCGTGTCGAGGAACCAGTCGTAATTCGCCGTCGAGGCCGGCGAGATCGACATGTTGTTCCAACGCCCCAAGTCGATAGCGTTGCGGCAGAACCAGCGCGGGTCGACGCGCGGCTCGGTGGAGACGATTTCGTTGATCGAATAGGTGCCGGCGACGATGCTGACCACGCCCTCCTCGTGGCCGCCGATGCCAAGCGCCGATGCCGTGACATCATGCAGGCCGCAAGCGACCGGCGTGCCTTTCGCAAGCCCGCTCATCGCCGCTGCATCGGCGGTGACGTAGCCGACGATGTCGGCCGAATGCGCCATCGGCGGCAAGGCTTCAAACAACGCCTCAAGACCGAAGATGCGCATCGCCTCCGGCACATAGCTTTGCGTACGCATATTGGTGAACGAGGTGCTTGCCTCCGTGAGGTCAGTGCCGATGGTGCCGGTCAGGCAAAACCGCAGCCAGTCCTTGCAGGCGAATACGTGCCCTATCCGGCTGAAGCGTTCCGGGTCGTGCTCCCGCAACCAAACCAGCAGCGACGACGGTGAGGAAGCGTGCGGCACTTGGCCGGTCAGGGCGAGCGCTTCGGCGAAGACCGAACTTCGCGACCATCTGTCGACGATTTCGCCCGACCGGCTGTCCAGCGACAATATGCCGGGGCCTAGCGGCCGGCGATCGTTGTCGAGCAGGTACAGACCATCACCATGCGCGGTCGCCGCCACTGCCTTGATGTCGCTGGCCGGCCGGCCGCTCAAGGCAATGGCCTCCCGGATCGCCTCGGCGGTCGCTTGCCAGAGACCGGCCATGTCGCGTTCGACCCAGCGCGCGTGCGGCATCGATTGCGGCACCCGCCGGCGCGCCACCGACAGTTGCGAACCGTCGGCGTCGAAGATCACTGCCTTCGTCACCGTCAGGCCGTTGTCGATCCCAAGCAGGCTGGACATGGCTACCTCTCAGCTCATCGCTTGCCGATACGCGTTGCGAATAGGAGTCTGGTGCTTTGCGCTTGACGACGGCGGGGAAAGCTGCCCGGCGAAGCAACCGCCGAACACCGATGGGAAATCCGAACCAACGGAATCGACCATACAATGGTGTTAAATTAACGTCAACATGTGTGATTTTTGGACGCAATCCTGCGGCGGCCAAGGGCCTTACGAGCGCTCAAGTCCCGAGCTCGCCATCATCGATGCGGCTTTCGCAGACTGATTTGGATCTCCCGGAAGCCGCTGAACGGCGAGCGAGATAAATCGTGGCAGCTATTGGCGTAGCCGCCACGACAAGGGTCTCACCAGCCTAGTCGATGTCGAAGGACACGCCTTGGGCCAGTGGCAGCGCCTTGGAATAGTTCACCGTGTTGGTGGCCCGCCGCATGTAAGCCTTCCAGGCATCGGAGCCCGACTCGCGACCGCCGCCGGTCTCCTTCTCGCCGCCGAAGGCGCCGCCGATCTCGGCCCCCGACGTGCCTATGTTGACGTTGGCGATGCCGCAGTCGGACCCGTCGACGCCGAGGAAGCGCTCGGATTCCTGCAGGTCGCGGGTGAAGATCGACGACGACAGCCCCGCTCCGACCGCATTGTGCTCGTCGAGCACGGCGTCGAAGTCCGAGTATTTCATCACGTAGAGGATCGGCGCGAAGGTCTCTTCCGTCACCGGCGAGACCTGCTTGGGCATCTCGACCAGCGCCGGACGAACGTAATAAGCGTCGGGAAGGCCGTTCTCGACCTGCACGCCGCCGGTGACCTTGCCGCCTTGAGCGGCGGCTTCCTTCAACGCGTTCTGCATGCTGTCGAAGGCTGCCTTGTCGATCAACGGTCCGACCAGCGCTGATGTCTCCAGCGGATTGCCGACAGAGACGCTTTCATAGGCCTTTTTCAGGCGCGGAACGAGTTGGTCGTAGACGCTCTCATGCACGAACAGGCGCCTGAGCGTCGTGCAGCGCTGGCCGGCGGTGCCCATGGCGCCGAAGGCGATGGCGCGCAAGGCCATGTCGAGATCGGCCGTCGGGCAGACGATGCCGGCATTGTTGCCGCCGAGCTCCAGCACGGCGCGGGCAAAGCGCTTCGCCAGCCGTGGACCGACATCCCTGCCCATGCGGGTCGAGCCGGTGGCCGAGACCAGCGGCACATCAGGATGATCGACCAGAATTTCGCCGACGGCGCGATCGCCGATCAGCACCGAAATCAAGCCTTCCGGAGCATCGCCGAAACGTTCTGCCGCACGCTCGAAGATCGCCTCGCAGGCGAGCGCCGTCAGCGGTGTCTTTTCCGATGGCTTCCACACCACCGCGTCGCCGCAGACCAGCGCCAGCGCGGCGTTCCACGACCACACCGCGACCGGGAAGTTGAAGGCCGAAATCACGCCGACGACGCCCAGCGGGTGCCAGGTTTCCATCATGCGATGACCCGGGCGCTCGGTGGCGATGGTCAGGCCGTACAATTGCCGCGACAGACCGACGGCGAAATCGCAGATGTCAATCATCTCCTGCACTTCGCCGAGCCCTTCGGACGGGATCTTGCCGACCTCGATCGACACCAGCCGGCCAAGCTCTGCCTTGTGCGCGCGCAGTTCCTCGCCTAGCAGCCGCACCAGCTCGCCGCGCTTCGGTGCCGGCACCAGCCGCCATGCCTGGAAGGCTTTATGCGCCCTGTCGATGGTCTCTGCCGCATCGGCCGGTGAGATCGTCTTCAGCGCGGCGATCTGCTCACCCGTCACCGGGCTGCGCACGATGAGATCGCCGCCTGAAAGCGCAGCCTCGGCAACGCCCAGTTTCGCCAGCAGCCCGGCTGTTTCCTTCGCAATCGTCATTTTCTTTCCCTTTCAGACCCGTCGCTCAATTATGCATGTCGCCCAAAAGCATGCCCTCGGGCCTGACCCCAAAGTGCGCAGCCGTTTTGGGACATGCACCCTTGCGCCATGCCGTCCCTGCGCCGATCGGCACATCAGGCGCTGTCATGGCGTGGCATTACTCGTTTCAGGGAAAAATCGCCACCCCGGCATGGTCTAAGCCAAAGGCAGACCGTTGAACCAGCGAGTCGTCTCAGCGCGCTGCCTGCGCACCCCGCACGGCGCCTTCCTTCATCAGGCGGTCGATGTGCATGCGGATATGGGCGGCCTCGGCGGCCGTATTGGCAAGCGCAATGGCGCGGTCGAAGGCGATGCGCGCCTCCTCACCACGACCGAGTTGCATCAGCAGGCCACCCCTAAGGCCGAAGAAGTGGAAATAGCCGGAAAGCCTTTGTTCCAACGGCTCGATCATGGCAAGTGCGGCTTCCGGCCCGCGCACCTTGGCGACCGCGACGGCGCGATTGAGCGTCACCACCGGCGACGGCTGCATCTGCTCGAGCAGGCTGTAGAGCAGCTCGATCTCGTTCCAGTCCGTGTCCTCGGGCCTTTCCGCGCGCGCATGCAGGGCGGCGATCGCCGCTTGCACCTGGTAGGGACCGGGCTTGTGGTGGCGCAGCGCCTTGTCGACCAGCGCCAGCCCCTCGTCGATCATCTTGCGGCTCCACAGGCTGCGGTCCTGGTCTTCGAGCAGCACGATTTCGCCGTTGTCGTCGAAACGCGCCGGCGCACGCGCATGCTGAAGCAGCAAGAGCGCCGTCAGGCCCATGATCTCCGGCTCGGTCTGGAACAGCCTGAGCAGCAGCCGGGCCAGCCGGATCGCCTCCTCGCAGAGCGGCGCGCGCGCCGGCGCCTCGCCGCTGTTGGTCGAATAGCCTTCGTTGAAGATCAGGTAGACCATGGCGGCGACCGCGGCGAGCCGCTCGGAGCGCTCGACCGCACCGGGCGTCTCGAACGGCACGCCGGCATCGGCGATGCGCGCCTTGGCACGTGTGATGCGCTGCTCCATGGCGCTTTCGCCGACGAGAAAGGCGCGGGCGATCTGCTTGACGCTCAAGCCTGAAACGATGCGCAACGCCACGGCGATCTGCTGCGTCGCCGGCAGGTCGGGATGACAGCAGATGAACAGCAGCCGCAATATGTCGTCGCGGTAGTGCGCGCCGTCCAGCCGTTCGGCGATATCGGTTTCGGCATCTTCCAGATCGGAGATCTGGTGCTCTTCCGGCAGCGGCGCCTGCTTGGCACGCTTGCGCACCGCGTCGATGCCGCTGTTGCGGCCAACGAAGATCAGCCAGGCCGCCGGATCGCGCGGCGGGCCATTTGTCGGCCAGTTCTTCAGAGCTCGCAGGCAAGCGTCCTGGAAAGCTTCCTCCGCCGCGTCGAGATCGCGGAAGTAGCGCAGCAGCGCGCCCATCGCCTGTGGGCGGGCGGTGCTGATCGCTGTGCTGATCCAGGTAAGGTCGGTCATGCTGAAACCTTGGCGGGATTGAAGAGCGAAACCGGCCGTATCTCGTAGGAGCCGCCGCTCGGGTTGACCTCGGAAAGCTCGCGCGCAAAGTCGACGGCCTCGTCGAGATCGGCGCATTCGAGCGTGTAGAAGCCGAGGAACTGTTCCTTGGTCTCGGCAAACGGGCCATCGATGACGACCGATTCGCCCTTGACCTTTCTCAGCGTTGTCGCAGCGGTCGTCGGCAGCAGCCGCGCCACCGGGCCAAGCCGGCCGGCCCGAGCGTATTTTTCCTGCACGCCCAGGAGTTTTTCCATGACGGCATCGTCCTGTTCCTTGCTCCACGAGCAGACGACGTCTTCGGAGGCATAGCAGAGGATTGCGTAGAGCATAGGTGCGTCCTTTTCTCTGTCAAAGGACGAAACAGTAGGACCGATCCCGACACAACGTCGATAAAAAAATTACGTCCTGCGAGCACAATGAAGCATCATCCGACAGCAACCGCCAGGCGCCGGACGCGCCCGGCCTTCTGGGGCGCATTGCAGCTACATTTGGATTGGCCGATACATCAAGACCCGGCCCGTCGGGATCAGCTGCAGCAAATAATCGAAGTCGCTGATGTTGCCCGTTAGAACAGTACATCCCAATTTCTGGGCCTGCAGGAACAGCACGCAATCCTGAAGCGCCCGCAGCCTGGAATCATTCTTGTAGCCTTGCAGGCGACACAGCATTCCTGAGAGGAGTGCGGCTCGGCCCAGGACATCGGGATCTGGTGCAAAAACCCGATGGGGCGGCATATCCTTGATCATTGTCCCGATCTGCTTGATCGCTTCGGCGGTGCCCGGGTGCTTCGGCTTAAGGACGCCAACCGTGTGCATTAGTTCCTGGATGGCTACGGTGGAATGATTGACCTGCCTGATGTCGAGGAGGTCGGCAACTGCTTCTGGCGCTCGGCCTTGCAAACCGTCGAGGTAAACACAGGTATCCAGCAGCAATTCCTGTCCCGCCTCGACAAGGTTACCGATGATCGGCAACTCCTTGTCGGGCCGGCGGCTTAAAGTTATCTGGGGGTCAAATCGCGACCATCTGACGGCCGCACCGAAGTCGAAATCGGCCAATTCAGAATCCGAGCTTCAGCGTCGGATCCACCGTTCCCCGTGTTTTCCTGAAGGTCTCGGCGAAATTGTCTTCCAAGGCTACATTTGCCAACGCAAATTCGACCAGCTCGGTATCAGACGTCAATCCGGTTCGAGCCTTAGCCTTCTTGATCAGGTCAGCACTCACCCGTCCCGCAATCCTGCCGTTCTTCTCAGCGCGCAGGCCGGATTCTTCCGCCCTCTGCAGGACGGCATTAATCCTGGCTAGGCGACGCATCTGCATTTTCGCAGCACCTTTGGGAAGCGTTTTCGTCCGCTTGCCCACGGAGAGGCCGCGACGCACAGCTGTCTTCGCCATCAGGGTGCCTCAGGTTTCTGTTTAACAAAAGTCGATTTTAGACAACATAGCAGGACGTGTGATTTTTTCAATGCCCGCTACCGGAACAGGTCCAGGCGCGTGGTGGTGGTTTTTGCTGCCGAATACCGCAATGAAGGCCGCTCTGTTCGGTTCAACTTTCCTGCGCCTTCAGCCATCTCAGAACGACGGCTTCCTCGTCGTCAAGGCCGGCTATCGATCGCTTCCGCTTGTTCGCATCCGCCATTTCGCCGAGCAGCCGACCTTCGGACCAGGCTTCGAAAACCTGTGGGTGGATATAACAGCTGCGGCAGATGGCGCGCGTGTTGCCCAGCCGCTCGGCCACCTTGTCGATGACGCCGTTCATCACCCGCTTCTGTTGTGCCTGGCTTTCGGGTCGTTCGGTTTGCGCAAACAGCGACGCAGCATGGATGGTGCCGCCCCAGGTTCGGAAATGCTTCGAGCTGAAATCCGCCCCCGCCGTCTCCCTGATATAGCGGTTGACGTCGTCGGAGCGGATCGGTCGCCTGCTTCCGTCCTCGTCGAGATACTGGAACAGCTTCTGGCCCGGCAGATCCTGCGCCCCGCGCACAATCCTGGCGATCCGGCGATCGACGAGCTTCAGCTTCCACTCCTTGCCGGACTTGCCCTTGAAAGCGAAACGCAGGCTCGAGCCGTTGATGTCGACATGGCGGTCGCGCAGTGTGGTCAGCCCAAAGCTGTTGTTGTCGCGAGCGTAGGCGGCATTGCCGACGCGGATCATCGTGTTGTCGAGCAGCCAGACCACAGCGGCGACAACGCGTTCCAGCGGCAGGCCGTGACGGCGCAGATCGGCGTCGATCTGGCGTCGCAGTTCAGGCAGGCTCTCTGCAAAGGCAACCAGGCTCGAATATTTGACGCCGTCGCGCTCCTCGGCCCATTGCGGATGATAGCGATATTGCTTGCGTCCACGCTGGTCTCGGCCCGTCGCCTGGATGTGACCGTCAGCAACGGGCGAAATCCACACATCCGCCCACGCCGGCGGGATGGCGAGCGCCTTGATGCGGGCCATGGTGTTCTCGTCGACGCCCTGCCCGTCAGGTCCTTTGTAGGAAAATCCCCTGCCGGTCCTGAAACGGCGGATACCGGGCTCGGTATCGGTGACATAGGTGAGCGAGGCTCGATCGGCCGAGGCCTCTCCGCCATTCTTCGGCGCCCCGTTTTTTGGTGCACCCTCCTTGGCAGCCGACCGGCCATTCGACGATCCGGATTTGTCCAGCATGTCCTCTCCACGGAATTTTCCCGTAGATAAGCAACGGATCGGCCCGCTGGTTCCGCCATTGCTTCGACGAACATGGCTGCCACAAAGATGCCGGGCTCACCGCATGCGCGTTTGAGAAGCAGCCTTCTGATGTTCAAGATCGATTGCGGCCTCGCTTGCCGTCATGCCTTTTCCAGCACGACCGGAATGACGTCGACAGCCTGCTCGCCGACCTGTCCGCCCGTCGTCTTCAGGACGCCGACGATCGGCGCTACATCCGAATAGTCGCGGCCGTGGCCGACGGTGATGTGGTCATTGCTTGCCCGCATGCCGTTGGTCGGATCGAATTCCTGCCATCCGGTGTCGCGCCCGCACCACACCTTGACCCAGGCATGCATGGCGTCGGCCCCTTCCAATCGCGGTTTTCCGGGCGGCGGAATGGTGCGCAGGAAGCCGCTGACATAGCCGGCGGGGATACCGAGGCCGCGCAGGCCGGCGATCATGATGTGCGAAAAATCCTGGCAGACGCCCCGCTTCAGGCTGAAAGCATCGCTCGCCCGGGTCTGCACCGTGGTCGCCTCGCCATCGTAGGTGAAATCACGGTGAATGCGGTTGCACAGGTCCATGGCGGTACCGACGACAGAACTGCCGGCACTGCTCCGCGCATACCCCGTGATATCAGCGTCAATGCCGACATGGTCGCTGGCGGCCAGAAAGTGATGCGGTGTATCAGGCGACAGCGACCGCACCGCTTCGAGTTGGCTCCGCAGCCGGCGAATGTCGGGCGATACGTCAAGCCCGGGTTCCGGCCGCGAGACGGCGACGCGCGCGCTCATCCTGATGTCGAGCGCATCATGGGCATCGCGAAAGGCGATCGACGTGACATTGTTGCCGAAGAAATCGGAAAAGTCGGAGCGTTCGCTCGGCGCCGGCGCGAAGGACAGCGAAGCGGCGATCACCCGCTGCACGCCCGATATCGTCGGCGGCAGCACGCGCACCTGATGGCGGCCGCCGCCGGCTGCAGCATCATAGTCGTAACGCAGATTGAGTCTGATGTCGTAGAGCATGCCAGCCTCCGGGTCCCGTCCTTAGCCGAAATAGGCCTTGGCGAGGCTGTTGTAGAGGCCGCCGATCTCGGTGGCGAGATCGTCCAGGGCCTTGGCCGTCATGTCCGAGGGCTCCTTGATGGCGATTGCCGTGTTGAGCTGCAGTATCTCTTTCGCCGCCGGCGACATATGCCCCTCGCCACCGACAGCAGGCAACAGCGCGATCTCGGCCTTCAGCCGCTCGAGCTGGAACAGGATGGAGCGCGGGTTGAGCGGATCGAGCACCAGGAGGTCGATCACCGTGCGCCTGCCGGCCTGCACCGGATACTGCCGCCGGTGGGTCATCACGCTGTCGCCGATCTCCAGCATCATGTCGAGCGCGCCTTCGGGCGCCGCAGCCCCGGTCAGCCGGGCCAGCGTGCGGGCGATCTGGATGCCGCGTTCCAACCGCCGGCCGATCTCCAGGAAGCGCCAGCCGGTGAAGCGATACATGTTCTCATGCAGCAGGCCGGAAAACCCGGCGAGCTTGCGCAGGATGACCGTCATCGCCCGCGTCGCATCATCGCCCGGCGCCACCGTTGTCGCGAATTGATGGATGGTCTTCGACAGATCCTTCAGCGCCAGCCAGCCGTCGGGCGAGAAGCGGTCGCGGATCTGTCCGGCGCTGTAGACGGCGCTGTCCAGCGTGCCGATCAGCCCCGGCGGGATCGCCGCCGCGACGTCGATGCCGAACGGTTCGAGATGGTCTCTGATATCGGCAAGCAGCGGCATGTCCGGGTCGGAGGCCTCGGCCAGCCGCACGTGATAGGCGCGCAGGATGCGCACCGTGCCTTCCGATCGCTCGATATAGCGGCCGAGCCATGTCAGGTTTTCCGCAGCGCGGCTGGGCAGGCTGCGGATGTATGGGTGGTCAGCGACAGGCCGGTGGAGCGCGAGACGCTGCTGCCCCAGGAGCACGACAGCTT
>NZ_JBVVQB010000018.1:0-124810 GCF_055811775.1 Mesorhizobium sp. WSM4844
AAACGCACGTTGCAAAAATCCAGTCTTCTCCTTACAAAACAGGCCCGCCAATCGGGAACTCGGGCCGCGCAAGCGGCCCTTTCAGTTGGCGAAAGCTTGATTCCAGTGAGCCAAGGCTTACTTCTGACGTTGACGCGGGGTGGAGCAGCGCCCCGTCCGCCCGCAAAGGCCGAAGGCCTCGAGGACGGACAAAACAAAAAGTCCGGGCTGCCCGGCCGGCATTCGCCGTCTGGTTGACGCGGGGTGGAGCAGCCCGGTAGCTCGTCAGGCTCATAACCTGAAGGTCACAGGTTCAAATCCTGTCCCCGCAACCAAACAAAAACGGCCCGCATCACGCGGGCCGTTTTGCGTTTGCAGCCTGGCGCGCACGCCTTCTCCGGCGCGGAAGCGATCAGGCGGTCGAGTTGAGGTCGCCAACGGAGCGGTTCGATTGCCGGAAGTGACGAAAGCGCCGCGATAGATGTTACCCATGGAACAATCATGCCTGCAGGCCGGGTCCGAAGGTTTGGTGGTAGATCGCCTCGATCCGCTCCGCCTCGTCATCCGTTAGAGCGGCGAATTCCCTTTCACGGGCGCGGTTCGAAAGGCGGCCGCCGTTCTGATGAAGCAAGCGAAAGAGCAGATCGGTTAGACGCTCGGGCATGTCGATGAAGGCATCGACCTGCTGCCGGAACTGATCGTAGCGGCGCAGGAAGGCGGTCTCGTCGGGAATATCCTTTTCTATCGTCCGCCGGACGCAGGCGTAGAGAAATTCGGCGTGGGGCGTCGCGTCGAAGAAGCGGTAGAAATCCCCAGTGTCGTTCAGGACGCGGACATTGAATTGCGGCGTCGGCTGCCATTCGATCAGCGGCAGCAGGCGCTGCGAATAACTCTCAAGCACGCCCCGGTACTCGTCGATTTTCTCCAGTATCGCGGCCGAAACAGGGGACACTAATCCTCGCGGGTTCAAGCCGCGCGCGGCAAGGACATGATGGATCAGGTAGCGGTGAATGCGGCCGTTTCCATCTTCGAACGGGTGGATGTAGACGAAGCCGAATGCGAGGATCGCCGCGACGATGACCGCATCGAGGCTTTGGGCGGGGCCGCGGTCGAACGCGACCAGGCCGTCGATCAACGATTCCAGGTCCTCGGGCCGGGCGCTGATGTGATCGGGCAGCGGCATGCGGTTGTCGCGGTCATGCCCGCCGACGAAGCCGCCCTCCTGCCGGAAGCCGAGCTTCACGAAGCGGGCATCGCCGAGCACGATCCTTTGCAGGCGCAGCAGTTCATCGCGGTCAAGCGGCTGACGACCGGCCTCGCCGATGGCGCGGCCCCAGCGCTGGATGCGGTCCTGCGGCGGACGCTCGCCCTCTATCGCATAGCTTGATCGCGAGTCCTTGAGCAGAAGGAAAGCGGCCGTCCGAGCAAGCAGGTCGCGCGGCACGTTCGCGACGATCGCCTGCGCACGCCGAGGCAGGTCGAGGCCGATGAATTCTTCAAGGGCTTTGGTGCGGAACACGAGCGGGCAGAAATACGGCGTGCCGGGCAGGTTGTCCTTCACGCGGTAGCGCGGAGCGGTCTTGCCCCGCGCCGCCCATTGCAGTTCGGGGTCGACAACAGGAACATAGCGTCCGGCGGTCGCGTCGGGGAGATCGAGGCGCGTGTCCGTCAGCCACTCATAGAGAAACCAGATCCGGCGGGCGTAGCTGCCGGTCGGGCTTTTGCGAACAAGCGCTTCAATCGGTGCGGTTCCGGTCGCCAGAAACAGCTGCTTGAGGATTGCCAGGTCCAGTCCTTCGTATTTGAGAGCGAAGGTCAGGTGGCCTTCAAGGGTTGAATGCGGCGCATGCCGGGGCGTCATGATGCGCCAGCCGTCCCGCTCGGTGATGCGGTGATGCTCGCCGGTAGCGGAGAGAGTCCGCGGCAGAGGCACGGCAAGCCCATAGGCCCCGATCAGCGCGCTGTAGCCGGCAAGAGTCGCGGTTTCAGGAAGGCGCAGTTCCTGAAAAACGTTCACCGGCCCTGAAAATTGATGCTCCTGCGGAGCAGCCATGAAAACCGTACCTCGCGTTCGAATTTTGGTACGATCCACCAAAATCCCTGAAAAATGATTCTAACTTATGAGAAATGATGCGTCAAATGCGTATCTCACGAAAAGTGATTCTGAGGGTAGCTGAAAAACTGCTTGAAAATACTTTTTGCTGCTGGTCGGGTTCGTCTGTTCAGCCCGCGCCTCTACCGCAGGCTTTCCAACTCGCGGATGCGTTTGGCGCCGTCGGCCTCGAGCTGCCGGGTGACGGCGCCGATCAGCGTTTCGGCCACGACGAAAAGGGCTGCCGAAGAATCCCAGGCCGAGGGCACGGCGGTGCGCCCGGCGATGACATGGCGGGCAAAGCGGGCGATTGGCGACAGCCACTGGTCAGTGAACAGCACGATCTGCACGCCGCGCTGGTGTGCCGTCTCGGCGAAGCGGACCAGGCTGTCCTGGTAGCGCCTGATGTCGAAGATCACCAGCACATCGCGCTTGCCCATGTCGATCAGCCGATCGCGCCAGACGCTTTCCTGTCCGGCGAGGTGAAAGACGTTGGGCTGGATGATGGCGAGGTGGGCGGCCATGTAGCGCGCCAGCGGATCGGTGAAGCGGCCGCCGATCAGGAAGGTTTTGCCGCGTCGGTCGACAAGCTTTGCGACGATGTCGGCAAGCTGCTTGTCGGACAGGTGCCTGAACGTTTCGCGCATGTTGTCGAGCGTCGCCTCCAGCATCGGCGACACCGCGCCGCCGTTCGGCGATGGCGGGTTGAGAGTGCGCGATGCCGGCGACTGCAGTTGCGCCGCGAGTTCGTCCTGCAGCGCCGACTGGAATTCCGGGTAGTTCTGGAAGCCGAGGCGGGCGACGAAACGCAGGATCGTCGGCGAGGAGACGCCAGCGGCAGCTGAGAATTCGGCGACCGTCTTCAGGCCGATCAGCGGATAGCTCGCGATCAGCGTCTGCGCTGCGCGGCGCTCGCCCGCCGGCATCGTGCCGATGCGGTCCGAGATCAGTTCGGCAATGCTCGAAATCATCTTTTCCCCATGCCCGGCCGTTTTGCCGAAATCGCATTTGACCCGAAATCGCGTTTGACAAAGCCGGACAAACTGTATGAAATCATCCACAGGGACGCAATGAGGCAAAATACGTAACATACGATACAGCGCTCCCCGGGGACGACAGGATAATGGAGACAGCACGGCCCGCCAGCCTTGCATCGCCTGAAGCCGTAGGGGTGACGAACCCCGGCGGATCGAGCCCTTTCGTGCTGACCTGCGACCACGCCTCCAATTTCCTGCCGCCGGAATTCGGAACGCTCGGCCTTGCTGCCGAAGCGCTTTCCCGCCACATCGCCTGGGATCCCGGCGCGTTGCCGGTGGCCCGCCGCATGGCCGCGGCGCTTGACGCGACGCTGGTCGAGACCCGCATTTCGCGGCTTGTCATCGACTGCAACCGCCCGCTCGACGCACCCGATCTGGTGCCGCCGGTTAGCGAGACCACAACCATTCCGGGCAATGCCGGCCTGTCGCAAAAGCAGCGCGCCGCGCGCATCGCCCTGTCCTGGCAACCTTTTCACGATGCGGTCGCTGACATCATCGACACAAGGCTGGCGCGCGGGCTCGAGACGCGGCTGGTTTCAATCCATTCCTTCAACCCGGTCTACAACGGCAAGAGCCGGCCCTGGCACATCGGCGTCATCCATGACGAGGATCGTCGGCTGGCAGCGCCGCTTGTCGCCGCGCTGCAGCGGCTCGCCGGTGTCACAGTCGGCATCAACGAACCCTATTCGCCGGCCGACCGTGTCTATTTCACGCTGGAACGGCACGCGCGCCCGCGGGAGCTACCCTGCGCGATGATCGAAATCCGCAACGACGAAATATCTGACGAAGCCGGGCAGCGAAAATGGGCGGATCTGCTCACGGGGATTTTTTCCGATCTCGAGCCGTCATCCGGATCCCAGGGATCTGGCCGGCGCGGGCTCGGCCATCCGGTGGAACCGGTCAACTGACAAGAAGAAGGGGACTTTCAAATGGCAGGCGGTAATACGAAGCAAGTTGGCAGCGTCGCATATGCGAAGCGCGACAAATCTTATTTCGAGGACCGGCAACTGGTGCGTCACACCAATGTCTGGCATCTGTGGGCGCTCGGCGTCGGCGCCGTCATATCCGGGCATTTTTCGGGCTGGAATTTCGGATTCGGGACAGGCGGCTGGGGCGGCATGCTGGTGGCCGGCATCATCATCGCCATCATGTATGTCGGCCTCGTCTTCTCGATCGCCGAGATGAGCCCGGCTTTGCCGCACACCGGCGCTGCCTACTCCTTCGCCCGGACGGCCATGGGGCCGTGGGGCGGCTTCATCACCGGGCTTTGCGAAAACGTCGAGTATGTGGTGACGCCCGCCGTCATCGCCTTCTTCATCGGCTCCTATATGGGAGGCATCTGGTCGGTCGCCTTTCCCGACTCCAGCGTCTGGCCGCCGCTCTGGTGGCTGGTGACCTATGCCGTGTTCCTGGCTTTGAATATTTTCGGCGTCGCGCTGTCCTTCCGCGTCACGCTGATCGTCACGCTGCTGTCGCTGGCCGTGCTGATCGTGTTCTGGATCAGCGCCATCCCGAGCATGGACTTTTCGCGCTGGGCGTTGAACATCGGCGTCGGTCCGGACGGAGCGGCGATGGAGCTTCCCGAAGGCAATGGCTCGATGTTCCCGTTCGGTTTCTCCGGCGTGCTGGCGACGTTGCCTTTTGCGGTTTGGCTGTTCCTGGCGATCGAGCAGCTTCCGCTGGCGGCGGAAGAATCGGTCGATCCCAAGCGCGACATGCCGCGCGGCATTATCGCCGGCATGCTGACGCTGATGGTCTCGGCCTTCATGATCGTGCTGCTCAACCCGTCGGTCGTCGGCGTTGGTTCGTTCAAGCTCGCGACTTCCGGCGAGCCTCTGCTTGACGGGTTCCGGGCGATTTATGGCGACTCGGGCGCAGTGCTGCTTGGCGTCATCGCGCTGATTGGATTGATCGCAAGCTTCCACACCATCATCTTCGCCATGGGCCGCCAGGTCTATTCGCTGAGCCGCGCCGGCTATTTCCCGTCGGCGCTGTCGGTGACCCACAAATCGTACAAGACGCCGTATGTGGCGATGTTTGCGGGCGCCATCGTCGGCTTCGGCATCATGCTGATCATGTGGTTCGCGCTTGGCGGCACCACGGCCGGTTCGCTTATCGGCTCGGTGTTGCTGAATATGGCGGTGTTCGGCGCGATGTTCTCCTACATCCTGCAGGCGGTGTCCTTCATCCTGCTGCGCCAGAACCAGCCGAACATGGAACGTCCCTATCGCAGCCCGCTCGGCGTCCCGGGCGCCGTGCTGACGATCATCATCGGCGTGGTCACCCTGCTCTACCAGATTCAGGACGCGAACTTCACCAAGGGCGTGGTCTGGGTGGCGCTGTGGTTCGCCATCGCGATCGTCTATTTCGGGCTGGTTGGCCGTCACAAGCTGATCCTGTCGCCGGAAGAAGAGTTCGCGCTGGAGCACGCGCAGAAAGCCTGACCTGTTTTGGTATCTCAACTACCCGGCCGCGCTTCCGCGGCCGGGTCCAGATTTGAACTCTCGAAGCGCCATAAGGGCGGCGGAGCTTGCAAGAATGGCCGGAAATTTCTCGTTCGATCAGTTGAAGAAGGCGGTCTCCAGCGGTGAGGTCGACACGGTGCTGGCGTGCATTGTCGACATGCAGGGGCGGCTGGCGGGAAAGCGGTTCCTGGCACAGTATTTCGTCGATTCCGCCCATGACGAGACGCATGGCTGCAACTACCTCCTGGCCGCCGACATCGATATGGAACCGGTGCCTGGCTACAAGGCGGCGAGCTGGTCGAAAGGCTATGGCGACTTCGTCATGAAGCCGGATATGTCGACGCTGCGGCGCATTCCATGGCTGGAAAAGACGGCGCTGGTGATCTGCGACGTGCTCGACCACCACACCCATGACGACCTGCCGCATTCGCCGCGCGCCATCCTGAAGAAGCAGGTCAGGCGGCTGAGCGAACGGGGCTATCTCGGCTATTTCGCCTCCGAGCTCGAATTCTATCTGTTCAGCGAAACCTACGATTCCGCCCGCAAGAAGCACTGGCAGGGCCTCGACACAGCCTCGCCCTATATCGGCGACTACCAGATCGGCATCACCACCAAGGAAGAAGGCGTCATGCGCCGGCTGCGCAACGAGATGCAGGCGGCCGGCATTCCGATCGAGAACTCCAAGGGCGAGTGGGGTCCGGGCCAGGAAGAAATCAATGTCCGCTATGCCGAGGCGCTCGAGATGGCCGACCGCCACGTCATCCTGAAGAACGGCGCCAAGGAAATCGCCGAGTCTGAAGGCAAGGCGGTCTCGTTCATGGCCAAGTACAATTACGGGCTGGCCGGCAATTCCAGCCATATCCACAATTCGCTGTGGAGCGCCGACGGCGAGACGCCGCTTTTCTACGACAAAAAGGCCGAATGGACGTTGTCGACGCTTGGCCAGCAATGGGCGGCGGGCCAGCTCAAATATGCCAGGGAATTCACCTGGTTCCTGGCCCCCTACGTCAACTCCTACAAGCGCTTCCAGGCCGGCACCTTCGCGCCGACCAAGATCATGTGGAGCGAGGACAACCGTACCGCCGGTTTTCGCCTGTGCGGCGAGGGCACCAAGGGCATCCGCATGGAGTGCCGCATCGGCGGCGCCGACCTAAACCCCTATCTCGCCTTCGCCGCGCTGATCGCGGCCGGCCTTGCCGGCATCGATGAAAAGCTTGAACTGCAAAAACCCTTCGTCGGCGATGCCTATCAGGCCTCGCAGCTGCCGGAAATTCCGAAGACCCTGCGTGACGCCACCGAGACGCTGGCGAAATCGGAGATGCTGAAGCAGGCGCTCGGCGACGGCGTGCTCGAGCATTATGTCCATACGGCGCACTGGGAGCAGTTCGAATACGACCGTCGCATTACCGATTGGGAACTGCACAGGGGGTTCGAGCGTTATTAGAAAGATAGTAAGATACTATCAATACCTTGACCGAAAATGCGGCTTGAGCTAGGTTGTGCGATGACCGAAGGAACCAAATACCATCCGCTTTTCGAGCATCTCCTGTTCTCGGGCCAGGGCCAGATGTCGATGAGCTTCGCAGAGATCGAGCAAGTTATCGGTGGCCGCTTGCCGCCGTCGGCACGACAGCGGGAGGAATGGTGGGCGAACAGCCCGAGCGGGCACAGCCAGGCGCGCGCTTGGTTGCGCGCAAACTACCGGGCATCTCGTGTCGATCTTGCGAACGAGCGGGTGGATTTCAAACTGGAGGGATGGCCCGAAGGTTATCGAAAGCCGAATATGGCTACCACAGACAAGACTCGTTCAGGAATGGCGGAACAAGCGCAAGCCAGCTACGAACTTCCGCAGGGAAATACCGACCATCCTCTTTTCGGCATATGGACGGGCAAGGTCACGCTTCTCCAAGGACATGATTACACGAGGCCGGCCTTTGAGCCTGACGTGCTGCCGTGATGCACAGGCTGCTGCTCGACACTTGCGCGATCATATGGATAGCGCTGAACGAGCCAATCACGCCGGAAGCCAAGATTGCCATCAACAGCGCCGCGGCTGTTGACGAGAAGGTCCGGGTTTCCCCCATTTCGGCCTGGGAGTTGGGCCTGCTGAGCGCCAAGGGCCGGTTGGCGGCAGCAAAGTCGCCAGCAAGCATTTTTGGGGAAGTGATCGCCACGCCAGGCATCAAGGTCGAGGCTCTTTCGCCGGAATTGTTGATTGAATCGTCTTTCTTGCCTGGATCGCTCCACGGCGATCCGGCGGATAGGATATTGATCGCGACAGCGCGGGCGTTCGATTTGACGCTCGTGACGCGCGATCAGTCAATACTGGATTATGCAAGAGCCGGGCATGTTCGCGCCCTTGCCTGCTGACGCTTTGCCTTCGATATATGGAGACGCCCACTTGGAAACCGTAAAACTCAAATCCCCCGTCGATGGTTCGATCTATGCCGAACGGCCCATCGCCACGGACCAGGCGATCAATGCCGCGGTCGAGCGTGCCAAGGCGGCGCAGGAGAAATGGGCCGAGACGCCGATCGTCGAGCGCGGCAAGTATATGCTCGCCATGCTGGAAGCGCTGGTCGCCATGACCGACGAGATCGTGCCGGAGATGGCCTGGCAGATGGGCCGCCCGGTACGCTATGGCGGCGAGTTCGGCGGCGTCAGGGAACGCACCAGCTACATGGTCGAGATTGCGGAAGCGGCACTCAAGCCGGTGATGGCCTCCAATCCCAAAGACGGGTTTCGCCGCTATGTGAAGAAGGTGCCGCTCGGCGTGGTCCTGGTGATCGCGCCGTGGAACTATCCCTATCTCACCGCCGTCAACACCATCGTGCCGGCGCTGATGGCCGGCAGCGCCGTCATCCTCAAGCATGCGGCGCAGACGCTTCTGGTCGGCGAACGCTTTCAACAGGCGTTCGACAAAGCAGGCCTGCCCAAGGGTCTGTTCCAGAACCTCGTCATGAACCATGCGCAGACCGAAACACTGCTCGGCTCGGGCAAGATCGACCATGTCAATTTCACCGGCTCGGTTGCCGGCGGCCGCGCCATCGAAAAGGCCGCAGCGGGCACCTTCATGACGCTCGGCCTTGAACTCGGCGGCAAGGATCCGGCCTATGTCCTGGCCGACGCCAAGATCGACCATGCCGTCGCCAACCTGGTCGACGGCGCCTTCTACAATTCCGGCCAGTGCTGCTGCGGCATCGAGCGCGTCTATGTCCACGAGAAGGTCTATGACGAATTCGTCGAAGGCTTCATCGCCGAAACCAGGAACTACGTCGTCGGCAACCCGCTCGACCAGGCGACGACGATGGGGCCGATGGCACAGGCGCGCTTTGCCGACCTGATCCGCGAGCAGAAGGCCGAGGCGCTGCGCAAGGGCGCCAGGGCGCATATCAACATGAGGGTGGCCAACGACGAGCAAGGCTCGCCCTATCTGGCGCCGGAAGTGCTGACCGAAGTCGATCACCAGATGAGCGTCATGCGCGAGGAGAGCTTTGGGCCGATCGTCGGCATCATGAAGGTGCGCAACGACGAAGAGGCGATCGCGCTGATGAACGACAGCCCCTACGGTCTGACGGCCTCGATCTGGACCAGCGACACCGAGCATGCGGCGGCGATCGGTGATCGCGTCGAGACCGGCACCGTGTTCATGAACCGCTGCGACTATCTCGATCCGGCGCTGGTCTGGACCGGCGTCAAGGACACCGGCAAGGGCGCCGCACTCTCGGCCATCGGCTACGACAATCTGACGAGGCCGAAATCATATCATCTGCGTGAAGCCATCTGATTTTCTCGAAAGACAAAAATGACAAAATTGATTTCCAAATGGAACTACCCGACAACCGTGCGCTTCGGCGCGGGACGCATCAAGGAATTGCCTGATGTGCTTGATGCCACCGGCATCAAGCGGCCGCTGTTCGTCACCGATCCGGGGCTGGCCAAACTTCCGGTCGTCGCTTCGACGTTGAAGATCCTCGACGATGCCAAGGTACCCTATGGCGTGTTTTCCGAGGTCAAGCCGAACCCGGTGGACTCCAACCTGATCGCCGGCATTGCGGTGTTCAAGCAGGGCAAGCATGACGGCGTCATCGCCTTCGGTGGCGGCTCGGCGCTCGACCTCGGCAAGCTGATCGCTTTTCAGGCCGGCCAGACGCGGCCGGTCTGGGATTTCGAGGATATCGGCGACTGGTGGACGCGCGCCAACGCCGACGCGATCGCACCGATCATCGCCGTGCCGACCACGGCCGGCACCGGCTCGGAAGTCGGCCGCGCCGGCGTCATCACCAATGAAGCGACCCACACCAAGAAGGTGATCTTCCATCCGAAACTTTTGCCGGCCATCGTCATCGCCGATCCGGAACTGTCGGTCGGCATGCCCGGCTTCATCACCGCCGGCACCGGCATGGATGCGCTCGCCCATTGCCTCGAGGCTTATTGCGCGCCGGGCTATCATCCGATGGCCGACGGCATCGCGGTCGAAGGCGTGCGGCTGGTCTTCGAAAACTTGCCGAAAGCTTATGCCAACGGCAAGGATCTTGTAGCCCGCGCCCACATGATGAGCGCGGCCGCCATGGGCGCCGCCGCCTTCCAGAAAGGGCTGGGCGCCATCCACTCGCTGTCGCATCCGATCGGCGCGCTCTACGACACCCATCACGGCATGACCAACGCCGTGTTCATGCCTTATGTGCTGGCCTTCAACCGCGACGCCATCGAGGCGCGCATCGCCCGGCTCGCGGCTTATTGCGGCATCAAGGGCGGCTTCGACGGCTTCGCCAAGGCCGTCACCAAGCTGCGCAAGGAATTGAAGGTGCCGCACGCGCTGCCGGGCCTGATCCAGGGGCTCGACATGGACAAGAAGCGCAAGGGCCTGATCGCCGACATGGCGGTGGTCGATCCGACCGCCGGCGGCAACCCGGTCAAGCTGACCAGGAAGGCGGCGCTGACGCTGCTCGAAAACGCCATTGCCGGCACCGCCTGACACAGTATTCGCGCCGGAAACTGATCCGGGAAACTAGGGGCAAAGAAAGGGGGAAAGATGAAAGGTATGACGGAAACTCGTTAGCCGGAAAAATAATCGCGGAGCGATTGCTACAGCCGGTTAAAAAGAGTTTACTTTTTCGTACTGCAGGGCATCGCTTTCACAAAGCATTCATCGGGCTGTCACACGAAAACGATACCGCATCGCAGGCGTCCAACGGCGTCAGTTCAACGGAGAGAACACATGTTCAAATTCACGGGAAAAGTACTTTCCCTTACGGCCGTCGCCCTGATGGCGACCTCTGCCATCTCGTCGGCGCAGTCAATGGATGAACTGGTCGCCGCCGCCAAGGCGGAAGGCCAGCTCACCACCATCGCGCTGCCGCATGACTGGTGCGGCTATGGCGCGGTGATCGCCGGCTTCAAGGCGAAATATCCGGAAATCACCGTCAACGAGCTCAACCCCGATGCCGGCTCCGGAGACGAGATCGAGGCGATCAAGGCCAACAAGGACAATAAGGGCCCGCAGGCACCCGACGTCATCGACGTCGGCCTGTCCTTCGGCCCGACCGCCAAGGCCGACGGCCTGATCCAACCCTACAAGGTGTCGACCTGGGACACGATCCCCGACAGCGCCAAGGATCCCGAAGGCTACTGGACCGGCGACTATTACGGCGTGCTGGCGATGATGGTGAACAAGGATCTGGTCAAGGAAGTGCCGGCTGATTGGGCCGATCTTCTTAAGCCGGAATACGCCAACGCCGTCGCGCTCGCCGGTGATCCACGCGCCTCGAATCAGGCAATCCAGGCGGTCTACGCCGCTGGTCTTTCAAGCGGCGCCGCGGCCGGTGAAGCCGCAGGTACTGCCGGCCTCGAGTTCTTCAAGAAGCTCAATGCCGCCGGCAATTTCGTGCCGGTCATCGGCAAGCCGGCGACGCTTGCACAGGGTCAGACACCGATCCTGATCAACTGGGACTACAACGCGCTTGCCGGCCGCGACACGCTGAAAGGCAATCCGCCGGTCGACGTCGTCGTGCCGAAGACCGGTGTCGTCGCCGGCGTCTACGTGCAGGCGATCAGCGCCTACGCGCCGCATCCGAACGCTGCCAAGCTCTGGCTGGAATATCTCTATTCCGACGAAGGCCAGATCGGCTGGCTGAAGGGCTATTGCCACCCGATCCGCTTCAACGATCTCGCCAAGAACGGCAAAATCCCGGAGGACGTGATGGCCAAGCTGCCGCCGGCCGCATCCTATGAGGCCGCGGTGTTCCCGTCGCTCGATGAGCAGGGCAAGGCCAAGGAAGTCATCACCAAGAACTGGGACGCCGTCGTCGGCGCCAACGTTCAGTAAGGTTGAAAGCCGGGCGGCTTCACCGCCGCCCGGTATTCCCGCTAGAGCGACGTGCGTCAGACGCGCAAAGTACGCTCTAGAACTCAAATTTCCGCATCGTGCTTTCCGAAAATCGAGTTCGATTTTCGGGCCGATGCGATAAGACGGTAGCCGGCGCATGACCGATCTCTCGCTTTCCGATCACGCGATTGCCGGGAAGACGGCGCCGCCCAGCGAGGCGCGCGCGTTTCGGCTGCCGACGCAATGGCTGGGCGTGGCGCCGTTCTTCATCTTCGCCATCATGTTCCTGGTCCTGCCCACACTCTATCTGGTGCTTGGCGCCTTCCAGAACGCTGCCGGCACGTTCACCTTCGACAACATTGTCGGTATCTTCGACCCACCCAATCTGTCGAACTACATACAGTGCCAATATGATTCCTGGATCTCCTGGGTCGACGGAAACTGCAGGCTGCCCACGATCCTTGCCGCCTACTGGATCTCGATCAAGATCAGCCTCGCTTCGTCGCTCATCGGGGCATTTGCCGGTCTGGCCATTGCCATTGCCATCGTGCGCGGCGGCCTGCCGAACTGGATACGTTCGGCGACGCTGACCTTTTCCGGCGTGGCTTCGAATTTCGCCGGCGTGCCGCTAGCCTTTGCGTTCCTCGCTACGCTCGGCCGGCTCGGCCTCGCGACGGTGATCCTGAACACCGTGTTCGGCCTCAACATCTACGCCCACGGCTTCAACATCCTGTCGTTCTGGGGCCTGACGCTGACCTATGTCTATTTCCAGATCCCGCTGATGGTGGTCATCATCACGCCGGCGATCGACGGACTGAAGAAGGAATGGGGCGAGGCGGCCGCGACGCTTGGCGCCACCACGGCGCAATACTGGCGCATGGTCGTCATCCCAGTGATATGGCCGAGTTTTCTCGGCACCGTCATCCTGCTGTTTGCCAACGCCTTTGGCGCTATCGCCACCGCCTATGCGCTGACCGGCTCGTCGCTCAACATCATTCCCATCGTGCTTTACGCACAGATCCGCGGCGACGTGCTGCACAACCCGCATCTCGGCTATGCCATTGCCTTCGGCATGATCGTCATCACCGGCCTCGCCAACGTCTTCTACATCTGGTTCCGGACGCGCAGCGAAAGGTGGCTCAAATGAAGAGCGGACGTTTCTGGGCCTGGGTCGTCTTCGCGCTGGGTGCGGCCTATTTCTTCATTCCGCTGATCGCGACCGTGGAATTCTCGATGCGCATGCGGCGCGGGGTCTATTCCTTCGATGCCTACGAGGTCGTGCTTGGCGATCCCCGCTTCCAGGCGACCTTCGGCTATTCGGTGCTTGCCGCCATCTTCACCATCATCCTCGGCGTGCTCATTGTTGTGCCCACCGCCTACTGGATCCGGCTACGGCTGCCGCAACTGAGACCGGTCGTCGAGTTCATCACTCTGCTGCCGCTGGTCATCCCCGCCATCGTCATCGTCTTCGGCTACATCAGAATGTACGGATCGAACTCGCCGCTGCCGTTCCTGGCGAGCGACACGGGCACCAACGCCTTGCTGGTCATCGGCTATGCGACGCTGGCGCTGCCCTATATGTACCGCGCCGTCGACACCGGGCTTCGCACTATCGACGTGCGCACGCTGACGGAAGCGGCGCAGATCCTCGGCGCCGGCTGGGGCACGATCATCGCCCGTGTCATTCTGCCCAATGTGCTGATCGCGGTATTGTCGGGCGCCTTCCTTACCTTCGCTATCGTCCTCGGCGAATTCACCATGGCCAGCCTGCTCAATCGGCCGGCCTTCGGTCCCTACCTGCAGAACATCGGCGCCAATCGCGCCTATGAGCCGGCGGCACTTGCCATCATCGCCTTCGCCATTACCTGGGCGTGCATGTCGCTGATCCAGATCCTGTCGCGTTTTGCGCCGCGATCGGCGAACCGGCCAAACTGACCGAAAAGTACTGACCGAAAGAAAAAAAGCCATGGCCGAGCCATTCCTCTCCATCCAGCATGTGCGAAAATCCTTCGGCGCCACCACCGTGGTCCAGGATTTCAACCTCGACGTCGAGCCGGGCGAATTCGTCTCCTTCCTCGGGCCATCGGGCTGCGGCAAGACGACGGTGCTGCGTATGGTCGCCGGCTTCGAGGAGCCGAGCGCCGGCAAGATCGTCGTCGCCGGCAAGGACATCACCCGGCTCAAGCCCAACCAGCGCAATGTCGGCATGGTGTTCCAGGCCTATGCGCTGTTTCCCAACCTGACGGTGGCGCAAAACATCGGCTTCGGGCTGAAGGTCGCGGGCATGCCCAAGGCCGATGCCGACAGGCGCGTTGCCGAGATGCTCGACCTCATCAAGCTGCCGCAGATGGGCGACCGCTATCCTTATCAGCTCTCCGGCGGCCAGCAGCAGCGCATCGCGCTGGCGCGGGCTATTGCGCCGAAGCCGAAGCTCCTGCTGCTCGACGAGCCGCTGTCGGCGCTCGACGCCAAGGTGCGCGTGTCGCTGCGCGAGGAAATCCGCTCGATCCAGAAGAGGCTCGGCATCACCACCATCTTCGTCACCCACGACCAGGAAGAGGCGCTGTCGATCTCCGACCGCATCGCCGTCATGTATGGCGGCAAGGCCGAGCAGGTCGGCACGCCGTTCGAGATCTACAACCGGCCGGCAACCAAGTTCGTCGCCAATTTCGTCGGCACGCTGAACGTGCTCGAAGGCACCGTCACCGATGCAGCCTCGGGCAAGGTGCGCGTCAATTCGCAAGAGGTCTCGCTGCAGGGAAAGCTAAACGGCTCAAAGTCCGGCGACACGCTGTCGCTGGCGCTGCGGCCCGAGGCGATTTCGCTCGGCCGCCATCCCGGCCGCGACTCCAGTCTTTCGGGCGAGATCACCGAAGTGCACTTCCTCGGCTCGGTCATCCGGGTTCGCGTCGGCATCGGCGGCAGCACGGTGTCGCTCGACACGTTCAACAGCCCGGCCGCGCCGCCGCCCGCTGTCGGCGAAAAGGCCGAGATTTCGTTCTCGTCGGGTGACATGCTGGTGCTGCATTAGGGGAAGAGTGAATGGTGAATAGTGAATAGTGAATAGCAAGAAGGCGCTTTACGCGCCGAGATTTCTCTGCAAGCGACCATTCACCATTCACCATTCACCATTCACCATTCACCATTCACCATTCACCATTCACCAGCCAAACTCGTCGCCGTTTTTTTGCCTGCCAATCGCCCGGCTTCGCCGCTACGATGAGGCATGGCGCTTTTCGAGCTGACCCTTATTCTCCTGCTGATCGCCGTCGCGCTGACGGCGTTGTCGCGGCGTCTCCAGGTTCCCTATCCGTCGTTGCTGGCGTTGGCAGGCGCGGGCATCGCCTTCCTGCCGTTTGCGCCGACCATCGAGATCGATCCCGAACTGGCGCTTGCCTTGTTCATCGCGCCGGTGCTTCTTGACGCGGCCTACGACACGTCGCTGCGCGATCTCAATCGCTACAGACTGCCGCTTTTCTTGCTGGCGCTTGGCGCCGTCGTTTTCACCACCGCTGCCGTGGCGCTCGTTGGATGGACGATGGCAGGCCTGCCGATCGCTGCGGCCATTGCGCTGGGCGCGATCGTGGCGCCGCCCGATGCCGTGGCGGCGTCGGCCGTGCTTGGACAGTTCAAGGTGCCGCACCGCGTCACCGCGATCCTGCAAGGCGAAAGCCTGCTCAACGATGCCACGGCACTGCTGATCTACCGCATGGCGGTTTCCGCAGCCGCCGGCTCCATCCTGCTGAGCAGCGCGGTTCCGATGATCTTGCTGTCGACGGTCGGCAGCCTTGCCGCTGGTTACGTGCTCGGCCGATTGTCTCTCGTCACCCTCAGCCGCATCAGAGATCCGGCAAGCGGCACGGTGGTGCAATTTGCCGGGACGTTCGGCGTCTGGATCCTGGCCGACAGGATCGGGCTCTCCGCCATCATAACGATCGTCGTCTATGCCATGACCATCGCACGTACCGCGCCGCGCCACATGCCGGCCAGAAATCGCATCAGCTCCTACTCGGTCTGGGAGACGGCGGTGTTCGTGCTCAACGTGCTTGCCTTCGTCCTGATGGGACTTCAGGCACGGTCGATCGTCGGCCGGCTTGCCGAGCAGGGGCAGGTCGAAGCGTTTGTCTTTGCCGCAGCCGTGCTGGCTGTCGTCATCGTCTCGCGTCTCGTCTGGGTGCTGGGATGCGGCGCGATCATGAGGTGGCTCGCCAGCTTCGGTGACGCGGAACGGCAGGCCGAGGCCCCGTCATTTCGCGGCGGCGTACTGATCGGCTGGTGCGGCATGCGCGGCCTTGTCACGCTTGCAGCAGCATTTGCCTTGCCGGCCGACTTTCCCGGCCGCGACCCGATCGTGCTCGCCGCTTTCTCGGTCGTGCTCGGCACCCTGGTGCTGCAAGGCATCAGCCTGAAGCCGCTGCTGCGCCTGCTTCGTCTCGATCCGGACGGAACTGTCGACCGCGAGGTCGCGCAGGCACGCGTCGCCATCATGCAGGCCGCGCTGGAGGTGTTGAGCGGCAAGACATCGAATGCCGCGGCCGTGGTCCGCGAGCAATTTGCCGCGCAGCGCACGATCGCTGAAAACCCTGACGACGCCCAGGCAGCGACCGAGTACGACAGGTTGCGCCTCTATGCCATCAAGAGCCAGCGTGACGCGCTGGAGCAATTGCGTATCGACGGGACGATCGGCGACGAAGCGTATCATCGCCTGGAGGAGGAAATCGACTGGTCGGAACTGGCCGCCTCTCCGCCGGGACGATTCCAGCCGCTGACGACTTAGCTGCGCTATCTGGCCCAAGCTCTCTGCATCCGGCTGCACATTGCAACCAATCCGCCAAACCGCTACTGCCATCACGAAATTGAGCCGGTTAAGCAATGAAGCTGGTCAGCTACAACATCCAATACGGTTTCGGCAGCGACGGCCGCTACGATCTCGCGCGTTCCGCCGAGGTTGTCGCTGGCGCAGACATCATCGCGTTGCAGGAAGTGGAACGGCACTGGCTGCGCAGCAACGAGGACGACCAGCCGGAACTTCTCTCGCGACTGCTGCCCGAACATTATTGGGTTTATGGGCCGGCCTTCGACATGGACGCCAGCGAGCGGCGTGACGGCCGCATCGTCAACCGGCGGCGGCAATTCGGCACCATGGTCCTGTCCAAGCTGCCGATCGTCTGGTCGCGCCTGCACACGCTGCCGCTGCGCCGCACCGTGCGTCCGCTCAACACCCGCAACGCAGCGCTGGAATGCATGATCCACACCCCTGCCGGTCCGGTGCGGGTGCTGTCGCTGCATCTGGCGCATATCGCCGCCGAAGAGCGGCTGGAGCAGATCGACTATCTGCTCGCCGAGCATCGCCGCGCGCCGTCCGACGGCGGCCCGTGGAGCGGCGCCGACGATGAGCCCGTGCGCAACTGGAGCAATGGCGAGCCGGAGCCGGAAAACCCGCTGGCGGCGATCTGGATGGGCGATTTCAACATGGAGCCGGGCAGTGCCGAGTACCGGCGCATCGTTGGCAGCACGCCGTACCATCGCGGTGCTGCCTATCTCAACGGTTTTGTCGATGCCGCCGCCGTCGCCAGCGACCCGACGGCGGAGTTCCATACCCATGTGAAGACCATCGACGGCAGGCTGGCAAAGCGACGGCTCGACCATTGCTTCGTCGGCGGGATGTTGGCGGGACGGGTCCGCTCGGCCAGTGCCGATATCGACGAAATCGCCTCGGACCATTTTCCGCTGCGGGTCGAGATCGACCTGGAAACGCCGTTCGGGACGGGGGCCGAAGGCGCATGAGCCGCCGATGACCTTGTTCGTCTTCTTCGCGGTGCTTGCTGCCGCCGCCATGCACGCGATCTGGAACGCGCTGGTCAAGGTTCATCTCGACCGCTTTTTGTCGATCACGCTGATGACGCTCGGCATGGGCGCCGTGGCGCTTCTGGCGCTGCCTTTCGTCGAGGTGCCGAAAGCGGACGTGTGGCCCTATATCATCGCCTCGGTAATCTTCCACATGGGCTACAGGACGTTCCTGATCGCCGCCTACAGGGCCGGCGATTTCGCCCAGACCTATCCGCTGGCGCGCGGCACCGCACCGCTGCTGGCTGCACTTGGCGGCATCGTGGTGGTCGCCGAAGTCCCGGCGCCGCTCGCCATCCTCGGCATTGTTCTCTTGTCGGCCGGGACGCTGGTGCTGTCGTTTCGCGGCGGCGCGCATCTGGAAAGGCTGAACCTGCGCGCCGTCGGCTTTGCGCTGGGCACCTCGATCTTCATCGCCGGCTATACGCTGTCCGACGGCAGCGGCGCGCGGCTGGCCGCGACGGCGTCGAGCTATGCCGCATGGCTGTTCGTCTGCGATGCGCTGTGGGCGCTGGTGCTGTGCCTGATCTTTCGCGGACCAAAGGCGCTGCCGGTGCTGGCGCGCGACTGGAAGGCGGGCGTGTACACCGGCGTGCTCAGCGGCGCCGCCTACTGGATCGTGATGTGGGCGATGACCAAGGCGCCGATCGCCTCGGTTGCGGCGCTGCGCGAAACCTCGATCCTGTTCGCCATGATGATCTCGGTGTTTGCGCTCGGCGAGAAGATGACCGCCTGGCGGGGTGCCGCCGTGCTCAGCATCGTTGCCGGCGTCGTCGCGCTGAGGCTTGGATAGGCTAAAGCGCGTCGCGTTCGACCGACCTCACGCGACGCGCTTTGGATTGTTGTTTTATGCATGTCGTTAACGCAAAACCGCTGCACACCCTCGGGTCAGTGCCCGAGGGCATGCTTTTGCGCGACATGCATTAAGCGCCTATCTCGAGGTCGAACACCATCAGCCCGTCGGTTCCGCCTTCAAGCGCCGCGACCAGCCGAGCGCCGGCTCGGCTGTGAGCCTCATGCACCAGGTAGGCGTCGCGTGCGGCGGCATCGCTGAAGTCGATGGTGAAGCCGTGCGTGAAGCCGCGCGCGAACGGTTCTGGGCTGACATTGGCGCTGAATTCGACCTTGGCCATGCCGTCGATCACCGACCGCAGCGCCTCAAGATCGGCATGGATTGCCGCGCGCTCGTCGTCGGTGACGTCATTGCGGAATCGAACGAAAACACAGTGCCTGATCATTCTTGGAATCTCATGCCGCTTGGTTGGTGGAAAACACGGCCGGCGGCAGTGGTTCGCGGCCAAGGATCAGATCGGCGCCCTTTTCGCCGACCATGATCGTCGGCGCATTGGTGTTGGAGGAGGGGATGCGCGGCATCACCGAGGCGTCGCAGACGCGCAGGCCCTCGATGCCACGCAGCCTGAGATCGGGCGTAACCACGCTCATCGCATCATGGCCCATGCGGCAGGTGCCGACAGGGTGGTGGTCGGTCTTGGAACTGCGGCAGGCATAGTCGAACAGCTCGTCGTCGCTGGTGAGTGCCGGTCCCGGCAGCACCTCGCGCAGCACGTAGGGGGCTAGCGCTTTCTGCCGCATGATCTCGCGTGCCAGCCTGAGCCCCTTGATCGACATGTCACGATCGTAGGGATCGGACCAGTAGTTCGGGTCGATCAGCGGGTGGTCGGCGGGGTCGGCGCTGTTCAGCCGCACCGTGCCGCGCGAACGCGGGCGCAGGAAGGCCGAGTTCAGCGTCACGCCCGGATTTTTCAGTTTTTCGACACCGGCCTCGATGCCGGAGCCGAGGCCGAGATGGAGCTGGATGTCGGGCGAGGCGGCGGTCGGGTCAGCGTACCAGAAGCCGCCGGTCTCGAACAGGCTGGAGGCAACCGGGCCTTTTTTCAACAGCAGGTATTGCAGGCCGGCCCATACCGTCCGGTGCAGCTTGGCGTAGTTGTCGTAGGTGTGGTCGCCGGTGCATTCGGCAATGACGAACAGGTCGAGATGATCCTGCAGGTTGGAACCGACGCCGGGCAGATCGTGCACCGGCGTCACGCCGACCGACTTCAGATGGTCGGCCGGGCCGATGCCCGACTGCATCAAGAGCTTCGGCGAGCCGATGGCGCCGGACGAGACGATGACTTCGCGTTCGGCACGCAAGGTCGTCGGCTGGCCGCCCGGCCTGTCGACGATCTCGACACCGACGGCGCGGCCCTTGTCGATGACAATGCGCGTCACCAGCACATCGGTCCTGACGGTCAGGTTGTTTCGCGCGCGGATCGGCCTGAGATAGGCGACCGAGGCGGAGGAGCGTCTCGCGTTCTTCTGCGTCAATTGGTAATAGCCGACGCCTTCCTGGGCTACCCCGTTGAAGTCGGGATTGAAGGGAATGCCCATCTCCTGCCCAGCGCGGAAATAAGCCTCGCAGATCGGCAGCGGCGCAATCGGGTTCGACACGCCGAGCGGACCCTGGTCGCCGTGAAAATCGTTGGCGTAGCGCTGGTTGTTCTCGGCCCGCTTGAAATAGGGCAGCAGGTCGCGATAGCCCCAGCCGGCAAGGCCTTCTTCCTTCTCCCAGGCGTCGTAGTCGCGGGCATTGCCGCGTGTGTAGATCTGGGCGTTGATGGAGGAGCCGCCGCCGATCACCTTGGCCTGCGTGTATCGGAAGACGCGGTCCTTCATGTGCTTTTGCGGCACGGTCGACCAGCCCCAGGCGGCGATGCCCTTGGTCATCTTGGCGAAACCGGCCGGCATGTGGATCAGCGGGTGCCAGTCCTTGCCGCCCGCTTCGAGCAGCAGCACTGAATTCGATGGCTCTTCGCTCAGCCGGTTGGCCAGCACGCAGCCGGCCGGGCCGGCGCCGACGATGATGTAGTCGGTCATGGCGTCACCTTTTCACAGCCTCGGCACCGACAGCGCGCCGTCGACATTGATGATCGAGCCGGTCGAAAAGCCGAGTTTGCCGCCGGCGAGTGCCACTACGGCGGCGCCGACATCGGCGGCTTCGCCCCAGCGCTTGGCCGGCACCAGCCCGCCGTCGATCAGCGCATCGTATTTGGCGGTTACCCCCGCGGTCATGTCGGTGTGGATGATGCCCGGCCGCAGCTCGAATACACCAATGTTTTCGGCGGCGAGGCGTAGCGCCAAGGTTTTCACCCACATCGAAAGTCCGGCCTTGGAGATGCAGTAGTCGGCACGTTCCGGCGAGGCCATTTCGGCGCTGACCGAGGTGATGGTGATGATCGATTTCGGGTGGTCACCCGGCGCCGCAAGCATCGCCCTGGCAACGGCCTGGCTGAGGAAGACGGTGCCGCGCAGGTTGATGGCGAGGATCCGGTCGAAGTTTTCCGGTTTCAATTCCAGCAGGTCACCGCGTACCACGGCGCCGATGCCGGCATTGTTGACCAGGCAGTCGATGCGGCCGAAGGCGCTCGTCGCGGCATCGACCAATGCGGCATGGTCGTCGAGGTCGGCAATGTCGCCGCAATGGTAGGCGAATTTCGCGCCGCGGGCGGTGATGTCAGCGGCAACCCCGTCGCCGGCCTTTTCGGCAAGGTCCACGACAAGGATATCGAAGCCGGCATCGGCCAGCGCCTCGGCGCAGGCAAGGCCGATGCCGCGCGCGCCGCCGGTGATGATGGCTGCCGGACGGCTCATGTGAAGATGTTCCTTTGGACGTCAGCGCCGCCCCTCATCGCCCTGCCGGGCACTTCTCCCCGTATAGTGACGGGGACAAGGACGCCTTCATCGCCTGCTTCGCCAATCGCCAGCGTTGCAAAAAAGGCGCCGGGGTTGCGGCCAGCGGGCTTCTCCCCGTTCACGGGGAGAAGGTGCCGGCAGGCGGATGAGGGGCGGCGCAGACCGATCATAGGACAAGCTCGCTCTTGCGGATGTGGTCGGCAACGCGCAGCGCTTGTGCGGCGATCGACAGCGCCGGATTGACCGCGGCCGAGTTCGGCAGGAAGCCAGCGTCGACGACAAACAGGTTCTTGTGGTCGAACGAGCGGCAGAACGGGTCGAGCGGCGAGGTCGCCGGATCGTCGCCCATCTTGACCGTGCCGCACTGGTGCGACGGCGTGCGCTTGTCGAAAGGCCGCGACAGGACGATCGGATAGCCGCAGGCGTGGAAGTTCTCGCGCATCACCCTGGTCAGCCCGTCGAGCGACTGCATGTTGGAGCGCCGCCACTGCATGACGATGTCCTTGCCGTCGACCATGATGCGGCTTTCGGGGTCCGGCAGGTCCTCGCACATCAGATACCAGTCGACGGCGTGGCCGGCCATGAAGTCCAGCGCGAATTTGGGCGCAAGCTTGACGTTGGCCCTCAGCATATGACCGTCGATCTTGCCGAGAAGCTGGGCATTGCCGAGCGGCTTGCCGCCCTTGCCGTCGGATAGATAGTAGTCGTTGAGCATCAGCGTCTTCTGGTAGACGGAGGTGTTCCTGCGGCGCGGATCGATCGCCAGCATGGCGCTCGAATTGTGGTTCATGAAGTTGCGGCCGACCTGGTCGGAGCGGTTGGCAAGGCCGTTTCCGTTCGGGGACGGCGAACGCAGCAGGATGGCGGCGGAATTGACCGCGCCGGCCGAGAGGATGACCAGTTTCGGCGTCACTTTCTTCAGCCTGCCATCCTGGCGATAGTGAACGGCGGCGATCGTCCTGGCATCCGATGAGGCTTCGAGGTATTCGACATGAGCACCGGTCTCGAGCCTGATGTTCCGGTCGGCAAGTGCCGCTGTCAGCGGCCCCGATTGGGCGTCGACCTTACCGGTCCCGGTGTTGGGAAACGCGTCCCAGCCTGTCTTGCCGTCCTTTAGCCAGGCATCGATGTCGACTCCGAGCGGCAGCGATGCCGGATGCAGGCCGAGGCCCATGAGTTCGGCGCGGGCGCGGGCGATCGGCGGCTCGTCCGGCACCGGCCCGAAGGGGTAGGGGATCGAGTGGAACGGTTCGGTCGGGTCTTCGCCGAGTGCGCCGCGCACGCGAAAAAGCTGCTCGGCCCTGGAATACCAGGGCTCGAATTCGTCATAGGAGAACGGCCAGGCCGGCGAGACGCCGCCATAGTGCTCCATGACAGAAAAGTCTTGCCTGCGGTAGCGGATCAGCACCGCGCCATAGAATTTCGAATTGCCGCCGACATAGTAATAATTGCCGGGATTGAACGCAGCACCCCCGGCCTCGCGCCACATCTCCTTCGGCCGGTAGTGGCCGTCGACGAAGATGGCGCGCGTGTCGCGCGTGTGCGGCGTCGCCGGCAGCGGTTCGCCGCGCTCCAGCATCAGGATCGAGGCGCCACTGCCGGCAAGGCCGGAAGCGATCGTGGCGCCGCCGATGCCGGAGCCGATGATGACGATGTCCGGGTTTGTCATGGCTGTCAGAGGATGCGGTTCTCGGTCGCCGGATCGAAGAACACCGCCTTGGTCAGGTTGAAGGCGAGCGGCGTGCTGGTGCCGGGCTGGATGTTGGCGTCGGCGCGCAGACGCGCCACCACCGCCTTGCCGCCGAGATTGGTGACGGCGAAGGTGTCGGAGCCGGCCGGCTCCACGACCTCGATGTGACAATCGGCGGTGGCGATGTTCGATGCGTTGCGTTCGGCTCCTTCAGGATCGGTCAGGGCCTCGGGACGGACGCCAAAAATGATCGGCTTGTCGTGGAATGCCGACAGACCAGTCGGCGCATCGGCCAGCGGCAGCGAGATCGGCTCGCGCGCCTCGCGCTGCAGCACCACGGAAAGCGCGTTGCCATTGCCGCCGATCGTCGCCGGGATCAGGTTCATCGCCGGCGAGCCCATGAAGTCGGCGACGAACAGGTTGGTCGGGTTGTTGTAGATTTCGGCAGGCGTGCCGAACTGCTGCACCTCGCCGTCGCGCATCACCGCGATCTTGGTGGCCAGCGTCATCGCCTCGATCTGGTCGTGGGTGACGTAGACGATCGTGGTGCCGGTGGTTGCGTGCAGCCGCTTGATCTCGATGCGCATGTCGACGCGCAGCTTGGCGTCGAGATTGGAGAGCGGCTCGTCGAAGAGAAACAGCTTGGGGTCGCGCACCAGCGCCCGGCCCATGGCGACGCGCTGGCGCTGGCCGCCGGAAAGCTGGCTCGGCTTGCGCTGCAGGAGGTGGCCGATTTGCAGCACCTTCGCCACCTTGTCGATCGCCTTCTGGCGCTCGTGGGCCGGCACGCCGCGCATCTCCATGCCGAAGGCAATGTTTCCCGCGACGGTCATGTTCGGATAGAGCGCGTAGCTCTGGAACACCATGGCGATGTCGCGCTTCGAAGGGTGGAGATCGTTGATCGTGCGGCCGTCGACGCGGATTTCGCCTTCAGTGATGCTTTCCAGGCCGGCGATGGTGTTGAGCAAGGTCGACTTGCCGCAGCCGGACGGGCCGACCAGCACGAGGAAGCCGCCCTTTTCGAGATCAACGTCGATGCCCTTCAGGATCTCGACCGATCCGAACCGCTTCCTCAGCCCATCAATTTCGAGAAAAGCCATTCGATTATCCTTTGACGGCGCCGGCCATCAGGCCGCGCACGAAATAGCGGCCAGCGACCACATAGACGAGAAGGGTCGGCAGTGCGGCGATCATCGCCGCCGCCATGTTGACGTTGTATTCGACGACACCGGTCGAGGTGTTGACGACGTTGTTCAGCGCTACGGTCATCGGCATCGCGTCACCGGTGCCGGCATAGGCCGAGGCGAACAGAAAATCGTTCCAGATGTTGGTGAACTGGTAGATGACGGTGACGACGAAGATCGGCATCGAATTCGGCAGCATGATGCGCCGGAAAATCTGGAAGAAGCTGGCTCCGTCGACCTGTGCCGCCTTGACCAGTTCGGTCGGGAACGCCTCGTAATAATTGCGGAAGAACAAAGTGGTGAAGCCAAGCCCGTAGACGACGTGGACAAAGACCAGATTGACCGTCGGATTGCCCAAGCCGAATGAAAATCCCGTTGCGTTTCGCAGCGTCACGCCGAAGCGGCCGAGGCTGCCGAGGATCGTCGCCATCGGCAACAGCACCGACTGGAACGGAATGAAGCAGGCAAACAGCATCAGCCCGAAAACCAGCGTGTGGCCGCGGAAGCGCCATTTGGTCAGCACATAGCCGTTGAGCGCGCCGAGCAGCGTCGAGATCAGCACCGCTGGAACCACCATCTTGATGGAATTCCAGAAATAGCCCTTGATGCCGGCGCAGGTCAGGCCGACGCAGGTCTCGCCCCACGCCTTCAGCCACGGCTCGAAGGTCGGCGCCTGCGGCAGCGCCAGCATGTTGCCGTTCTGGATCTCGTCCATTGTCTTGAACGAGGTCACCAGCATGACGAACAGCGGCATCAGGTAGAACAGCGCGAACAGCGCCAGCAGGCCGTAGATGACGATGCGGTTGACGGTCCTGGCGCTGATGCCGCCAGTGCTCTGGCGAGTGGGCGTGGCAATGACGCTCATCGCGGTCGCTCCCTGAGCTCGGAATAGAGATAGGGCACGATGATCGCGGTGATAGTCATCAGCATGATCACGGCGCTGGCCGAGCCGACGGCCATTTCGTTGCGCTTGAAAGTGTACTCGTACATGAAGTTCGACGGCAGCCAGGCCGAGCCGCCCGGCCCGCCGCTGGTCAGTGCTACGACCAGGTCGTAGGACTTGATGGCGAGGTGGGCGAGCACGATGAAGGCCGAAAGGAACACCGGCCGCAGCAGCGGGATGACGATGCGGCGATAGAGCTGGACCGTGGTTGCGCCGTCGATCTGCGCCGCCTTCATGATCTCCCCGTCGATGCCGCGCAGGCCGGCCAGGAACATCGCCATGATGAAACCCGAGGCCTGCCAGACGCCGGCGATCACCACGGTGTAGATGACGAAATCCTTGTTCTTGATCCAGTCGAAATGGAAGCTCGTCCAGCCCCATTGATGCAGCGTCTGCTCGAGGCCAAGGCCGGGATCGAGGAACCATTTCCAGGCGACGCCGGTGACGATGAAGGACAGTGCCATCGGGTAGAGATAGATCGGCCGCAACATGCCTTCGCCACGGATCTTCTGGTCGAGCAGGATCGCCAGGAAAAGGCCGAGCGCCAGGCAGATGAAGATGTAGAGAAAGCCGAAAATGCCCATATTGGTGATCGACGTGTACCAGCTCGACGGCGGGTCGCTCTCGAAGGTCCAGCGCCATAGCCTCTGATAGGCACGCGGCCCAGTCAGCGCATAGGACGGGAAGGTCTTGGAGTTGGTGAAGGACAGATAGACCGTCCACAGGATGAAGCCGTAGACGAAGACGATGGTGATCGCAAAGCTTGGCGCCAGCACGATCTTCGGCAGCGCGTCCTGCAGGCGCGAACGCACCGACGCGCCCGGGCGCGCATTATGCTCCGGCGTCAGCTTGATCTGGGTCGCGACCGTTGTCATGGGCTCCTCCCTCGCGGGTCCCTTCACCGCCAGGCGGGGAAGGATAGCCCCGTCGAGACGGGGCGTGTTGGTTGATCGCCGGCGCCATTCCGACCAGAAGCCGACCATCCTGGCTTGGTGGAACCTTCCCCACCGGAGCGGGGAAGGTCCTTTCATGCCTGGTTCTTATTTGGCGTCTTCGATTGCGTTGACCAACTGGGTCACGGCCTCGTCCGAGGTCTTGATCTGGCCGTGGACGAATTTCGAGACGACGTCCTTGTAGGCATTGGCGACGGCCGGCGGCGCGCCATAGCCCTGCGCCAGCGAACCGAACAGCGTGCCGCCTTCGTTGGCGGCCTTCAGGTCGGCCATGCCCTTCTTGCCGCAAGCGTCGAAATCGGTGTCGGGCACGTCGGTGCGGGCCGGGACCGAGCCCTTGACGACGTTGAAGGCCGACTGGAAGCTCTTCGACAAAGTTGCGGTGGCCAAGGCGGCCTGGGCGGCCTTGCGGTCCTCCGGAACGTCGAACATGCCGAACATGTCGGAGTTGTAGACCACGCTGCCGTCGGTGCCCGGGAAGCGATAGCACAGGAAGTCGGTGTCCGGGGTCTTCTTGGCGGCGTTGAATTCGCCCTTGGCCCAGTCGCCCATCACCTGCACCAGAGCATCGCCCTTGATGACCATGGCGGTGGCGAGGTTCCAGTCGCGGCCGGAGAAGTTCGGGTCGACATAGGTGACGAGCTTGGCAAGGTTGTCGAACGACTTCTTCATCGTGTCGGATTTCAGCTGCTCCTCGTCGAGGTCGTTGAAGGCCTTTTTGTAGAACTCAGGTCCGCCGGTCGACAGCACGACAGAATCGAACATGGTGGCTTCCTGCCAGTTCTGGCCGCCAAGCGCGAGCGGGATGACGCCCGCCGCCTTGGCCTTGTCGAGCAGCGCGATGAATTCGTCGAAGGTCTTGGGCTCGGTGCCGCCGATCTTGTCCATCACCGCCTTGTTGATCCACAGCCAGTTGACCGAGTGGACGTTGACCGGAGCCGCGACCCACTTGCCGTCATAGACCGAGAATTTCTGCAGGGCGGCCGGCACGGATTTGTCCCAGCCTTCCTTTACCGCCGTCTCGGTCAGGTCGCCCATCACGCCGGCCGCGGCGTAATCGAGCACGGTATAGCCGAGCATCTGCGAGGCGGTCGGGTAGTTGCCCGCCGCAACCATCGCCTTCAGCGCGGTCATGGCGGCGTCGCCGCCGCCGCCGGCCACGGGCACGTCCTTCCAGGCAAAGCCTTGCTTGGCCAGATCCTCCTTGAGCACGTTCAAGGCAGCCGCTTCGCCGCCAGACGTCCACCAATGCAGCATCTCGACTTCCTTGACGTCCTGGGCATGGGCCGCGAACGCAAGACCCGAGCCGAGAGCCGTTCCGATAAGCAATTTGCGCAACATGTACTTCCTCCCTTGTTGCAGCTACACGACCGGCGGCTGTCCGCCGGGTTCTTCACAGCTCAGCCGACCCACCATCCGGTGCGCTGGCCGCGATGAAACTGGATTGTCTTTTCCTCGGTATAATCCTCGACGGCGCGCTTGCCGAGTTCGCGTCCGAGACCGGATTGCTTGTAGCCTCCGAAAGGCAGCTCGGGATAACCTTCCATGAACGTGTTCACCCAAACGGTTCCCGAACGCACACTCCGCGCCACCGACATGCAGGTGTCGATGCTGGCGCTCCACACACCCGCCGATAGACCATAGGGCGTGTTGTTGGCGATGCGCAACGCCTCTTCAATCGATTCAAACGTCAGCACCGAGAGCACCGGGCCGAACACTTCTTCACGTGCAATGGCCATGTCTTCGGTGACGCCGCGAAGGATAGTCGGGTCGAGATACTGACCGGCATTGGAGGCGATCTGCTTGCCGCCGCTATAGACGCTGCTGCCGTCGTTTGCCGCCTCCGCCACGTAGCCGGTGACCTTGGAAAGGTGCTCGGAAGAGATCATCGCGCCGACCTTGGTACTGTCGTCGAGCGGATCGCCGACGGTGACCCTGGCGGTCAGCGCCTTCACCGCGCCGAGGAAGTCGTCGGCGATCGCCTCGTGGACGATCAGCCGGCTGCCGGCGTTGCAGCATTCGCCGGCGTTGAAAAAGCCGCCAAACACCGCCGCGTCGGCGGCGGCTTCGAGGTCGGCGTCTGGAAAGACAATCTGGCCGTTCTTGCCGCCGAGTTCCATCGAGACCTTCTTCAGCGCGTTCGCAGCCGACGCCATGGTCATCTTGCCGACCCGGGTGGAGCCGGTGAACGACACCATCTCGACCAGCGGGTGGGCGACCATCGGCGCGCCGACATCGGCGCCCAGGCCGGCGAGGATGTTGACGACGCCATCCGGCAAGCCGGCCTGCATCAGGATGTCGCCGAGCACGAAGGTCGAGGCCGAGGTCATCTCGCTCGGCTTGACCACCGCCGTGCAGCCGGCGCCGAGCGCGAACGGCAGTTTCTGGCTGACGATGAGAAACGGAAAATTCCACGGCGTGATGATCGAGACGACGCCGATCGGTTCACGCAGCACGACGCCCAGCATGGCATCGCCGAGGTTGGCGTAGGTTTCGCCATGCAGCGTGCGGGCAAGTGCTGCGGCATAGCGCCAGATGTCGACGGCGCCGCCGATCTCGCCCCGCGCCTGGGCGATCGGCTTGCCGGATTCCAGCGCGTCGAGCCGGGCAATCTCCTCGAGCCGCGCCTCGATCAGGTCTGCCGCCTTGAGCAGGATCGCGGCGCGCTCGCCGGCCTTCATCCCCGGCCAGGGGCCGGTCTCGAAAGCCTTGTGCGCGGCGGTCACCGCCGCCTCGACTTCCGCCGCGCCGGCTTGCGCATAGCGCGAAACGGTGAAGCCGTGGCCGGGGCTGTTGCGCTCCAGCGTGCGGCCGTCGCGGGCATCGACGAACTTGCCGTCGATCAGCAGCCGGTAGGTCTTCGGTGCCGCGGATGCCTCGGCGGGCATGGCGATGGTGAGGGGCAAGTTCATGTGAGGTTCCGCTCGCATTCTCATGATCTTGAAAACGCTGGTTTCTGCTTGGCCTTGAAAGCGTCGACACCGGCCTTGAGATCGCCGGTCAGCGTGATGAAGCCGCTGGCCAGCGCCTCGGTTGCGGCGGCACTGTCCTCGCCTTCGGCGATCGCGATCATCAGCTTGGCGGCTTCGGTTGCCAGCGGGCCGCGCTCGGCGATCTTGCCGGCCCAGGCCCTGGCCTCGGTGAATGCGTTGCCCGTTTCGACCACCCGGTCGACGATGCCCAGAGCGAGTGCTTCGGCAGCCACGAACAGTTCTCCGCCAAGCGCCATGCGCCGCACCGTCTGGGCGCCGAAGCGGCGCACCGCGCGCTGCGTGCCGGACCAGCCGGGCACCACGCCGATCGAGGTTTCCGGAAAACCCAATTTGACCTGCGCCTCGGCGACGCGGAAGTCTGTAGCCGCCGCCAGTTCCAGCCCGCCACCCAGTGCATGGCCGGACAGAACGGCGATCGTCGGCTGCCGCAACCGCGCCAGCCGATCGAAGACGCGGTGGCCGTAGCGAACCCATTGCACCTGGAAATCGGCGGCGCTCATTTGCGACCAGGCTTCGACGTCGCCGCCGGCGCAAAAGCCCTTGCCTTCGCCGCACAGCAGCACGACACGAACGCTGTCCGCAGCTTCCGCCGTATCGAGCGCGGCTTCCAGCGCGCGCAGCATCGGGATGTCGATCGCGTTGAATTTCTCCGGCCGGCGCAGCGTGACGATGCCGAGGTCGCCGTCGGTTTCAAAGCTGACGAGACGCTCAGCCATGCGCGCCTCCAAGCGAGGCGCCGCCATTGAGCGACAGTCCGATCGGCCGGTCACGATAGAGCGCGTCCGGCGTGACCTTCAGGTCGTTAGCGACGGCGAGCGGGAACTCGGCCTGCGCCAGCACATCGCGCTCGAGGTTGATGCCGGGTGCCAGCTCCGTCACCATCAGCCCTGCAGGCGTCAGCCTCATGACGCAGCGCTCGGTGACATAGGTGATGTCCTGTCCTTGCGCGACTGCGCGCTTGCCGGAGAAGGAGATGTGCTCGACCTCGCCGACCACCTTCTTGACCTTGCCTTCCCCGTCGATACGGATGCCGCCATCGGCCAGCGACAGTTTGGCGCCGGCATTGAAGAAACCGGAAAAGACGATCTTCTTGGCCCGCGCGGTGATGTCGACAAAACCGCCGGCGCCGGCGGTGACATGCGGTCTGGCCGAAAGCTTCGACACGTTGACCGAGCCGTGGCGGTCGATCTGCAGGAAGGACAGCAGCGAGGCGTCGAAACCGCCGCCCTGGAAATAGATGAACTGGTGTGGCGAAGGCATGAACGCGTCGGCGTTCGACGAGCAGCCGAACTTGAAGTCGAGCAGCGGCACGCCGCCGACCGCGCCCTGTTCGATCACCCAGGTGACCTTGCCATGCTGGCCTTCCTCGATAAGGATGCGCGGCACGTTGGCCGAGATGCCGAAACCGATATTGACGGCCATGCCGTCGGCAAGCTCCATGGCGACGCGGCGCGCGATGACCTTCTGGACGCTCATCTCGGCGTTGCGGAAAGTCGACAGCGGCCGGAAGATCTCACCGGAGATTGCCGGGTCGTAGGGTGTCAGCGTCGTCTGCAGCTGGTCGGGCGCCGCCACGATATGGTCGACCAGCACACCGGGCACGCGCACGTCATGCGGCTTCAGCGTGCCGTTCTCGACGACGCGCTTGACCTGCGCGATGACGATGCCGCCATTGTTGCGGGCGGCGAGCGCCTGCTCCAGCCCGCCGAGATAGGCGCCCTCGTGCTCGTAGGTGAGGTTGCCGCGCTCGTCGGCGGTGGTGGCGCGGATGATGGAGACATCAGGCACGATCGAGCGGAAATAGAGCCATTCCTCGCCGTCGAACTGCTGCACCGAAACGATCGGCTCGCTGGCCGCCGCATTCATGGCGCAGCCCTGATGACGCGGGTCGGCGAAGGTGTCGAGGCCGACCTTGGTCAGCACGCCGGGGCGCTTGGCAGCGGCCTCGCGATGCATGTCGAACAGGATGCCTGAGGGCACGTTGTAGGCGGCGACCGAATTGTCACCGATCATCTTCCAGATCTGCGGCGGTTCAGAGGATGAAGGGCCGGACGGATAGGAGCCGCACAGCGTGCGCTTCAACAGGCCGGGCTTGGCCAGATGGTCGATACCCCTGATGCCGTACATGTCGCCGGCGGCGATCGGGTGCAGCGTTGTGATGTTCTTCGGATGGCCTTCCGCGTCGAAGCGCTCGCCGATCGCGGCGAGCACCGCATCCGGGCAGCCGAGACCGCTCGACGACGACACCGAAACGACCATGCCGTCCATGATCAGGCTGGCGGCTTGCGCTGCGGAGACGAGTTTGCTCACGCTGCGCCCCTTATTTTTGGATCGATAGGGGATTCGGATCGATCGCGACCGATTTTCCGGACTTCGCGGATTGCAACGCGGCTTCGGCTGATGTCAGCGACCAGACGCCGTCCTCGCCGGTGGCCGACGGCTGGCCTTCGCCACCGATCGCCGCGTGGAACTGGCGCAGGGAACGGACATAGAGATCTTCGCGGTCGAAGCTCAATTCCTCCTCGCCCTTTGCCGTGCGCAGCAGCACAGAGCCGATCGGCTTCTGCGTCATCACATCTTTCGCGATCAGAGAGCCTTCGCTGCCATGCACCTCGAAGCCGGTGCCGGCGAATTTGGTGGTGAAGCCTTCATGTGACTGGGCGATGATGCCCGATCTGAAGCGCCAGATGCACATGGCGCCGTCTTCCAGCCCGCCGCTGGCCATGCCTGCGGCCTGGGTGAACGCCGAAACTTCGAGCGGATCGTCGCCAAGCACGAAGCGCAGCGTGTCGGCATCGTGCACGGTGATATCGAGCACCACGCCGCCACCGGCTTCCGGCCTGGTGATGCGCCAGCCCTGCAGGTTCTCAGGCAGATAGACCGAGTGGAAGACGCGCGCGGCAATCGGCTTGCCGATGCGGCCGCCGGCAATGGCTTCGCGCATCGCCCGGTGCGAGCCGGCATTGCGCAGATGATGGTTGGTGCCGAGCACGAGACCGGCCGCCTTGGCGGCGGCGACCATCTTCCGCGCATCGGCGCTGGTCAGCGCCAGCGGCTTTTCGCACAGCACATGTTTTCCCGCTCTGATGGCGGCTAATGCCTGTTCGAGATGCAGTTCGTTGGTGGTCGAGATGTAGACGGCGTCGATGCCGGAGCCGAGCAATGCATCGAGCGTCGAGACGGCGAGCGCAATGCCGTTCTCCTTGGCATAGGCAGCGGCGCGCTCCGGGCTGGAACTCATCACCGCCGCGATCTCGCTGTTCGGTTGCGCGCGGATGGCGTTGATCACGAATTGCCTGGCGATCGTGCTTGCGCCGATCAGTCCCCATCTGACGGTCATGCCGCGTCTCCCATTCCGGCACGGCGATCAGGACCGCAACTGTCCCTGACGACGAGGTTGACGGCGCCGATATGATCCTCGGCGCGGGTGGTGCGCGACTGGATCATCTTCAGCATGACATGGGCGGCGCGCTCGCCGAGGCCTGCCGAATCCACCGCGACACTGGTCAGCGCCGGCATGTAGTGCTGGGCTTCGATCACGTCGTCGAAGCCGACAACTGCGAAATCCGCGCCGGGCTCGAGTCCCCGCTTGCGCAGCGCCAGCATGACGCCGAAGGCGACCGCATCGTTAAAACACAGCGCCGCGCTCGGCGGCTCGGCCATGGCGAGGGCCGTCTCCAGGCAGGCAATGCCGCCCTTGCGGCTGGTTTCGCCTTCGACGACGAGCGTGTCGCGTTTGGCGATGCCGAGCCCCTCGCAGGCCTCGCGAAAACCGCCCAGCCGCTCGTGATAGACCACCAGATCCGATGAGCCGCCGAAGAAGGCCAGCCGGCGATGCCCTTTGCCGATCAGATGGGCGGTGGCGAGCCAGGCGCCGCGATGATTGTCGGGCGCTATCACCGGGATGCGGCTTTCAGGAAGCCGGCGCATGGTGAAGACGATCGGAAGGCCCGCCATCTCGATGCGACGGAAAGCACCAGGGGTCGTGCCGCGCGCCGGCGACACGATCAGCCCGGCGACACCTTGCTCCATCAGCGATTTCAGCACCTCTTCCTGGCGCACCGGGTTTTCCGCCGTGTTGGCGATGAACGGCACGATATCAGCCGACTGGAACACACGCTCCATGCCGACCGCCATTTCGGCGAAAAACGGGTTGGTAAGGTCGTTGATGACCATGCCGATGACGTTGGAATGGGCCTTGCGCAGATTGGCGGCGCCGCGGTTGTAGACATAGCCAACATCCTCGATCGCCTTGCGAACCTTCAGCGCAGTCTCAGGCCGGATCAGGCCGCTGCCCTGCAGCACCAGCGACACCGTCGACTTGGACACGCCCGCCTCACGGGCAATGTCGAGTATCGTCGCCTTGGGCCTGCTGGCCATTCAGATACGTCCTCCGCTGTTTTCTGGCCGAATTTATTGGAACGTTCTAATTCTGGGCCGGATTTGAGTCAATCAGGATTTTTCCCGAATTCGAAAATTCTGACAATCGGCCCTTAAATGCCGCTCTTAAGCGGCTTTCTTCGCTGCTGCGATGCAGCATTCTGGGGTATGGATCGAGAATCCACAAAGGTCCTTGATTTGTTGGAACGTTCCATTTAATAGCGCGACCAAGGGAGAGATCGATGGACATTGCCTTGCCCGGGGAGGGCGGTCGCAGCACTCGCTACCGCCTTGTCGGCCAGCCGGCACAACCGGTGATCGGCGCGCGGTTTTCGCGCATCGCCTATGCCGCCGCCCATGTCGTTGCCGATCCCCTCGCGATGACCGATCCGTGGGCTCATCCTGCGGTCGACTGGGAGCGCACGATGGCGTTCCGCCATCATCTGTGGCGGCTCGGCTTCCGCATCGCCGAGGCGATGGATACCGCGCAGCGCGGCATGGGTTTCGACTGGGCAAACGCCAGGGAATTGGTCCGCCGCTCGATCGCCGAGGCGCGAACCGTCGAGGGCGCCGACCTCGCCTCAGGCGCCGGAACAGACCATCTGGCGCCAGGCGCCGCCAGGACGATCGACGATGTCATCGCGGCCTATGAGGAGCAGTTCGGTTTCATCGAAGGTCTCGGCGGCAAGGCGATCATGATGGCCAGCCGCGCGCTGGCGGCTGTCGCCAAGGGTCCCGAAGACTATGCCAGCGTCTATGACCGCATCCTTCGCCAAGCCTCCGGCAAGGTCATCCTGCACTGGCTGGGCGACATGTTCGATCCGGCGCTGAAGAATTATTGGGGCAGCCATGATTTCGACACTGCCCTCGACACGGTCGTCGCCATCATCGAACGCCACGCCGGCAAGGTCGAGGGGATCAAGATATCGCTGCTCGATGCCGGCAAAGAGGTTGCCCTGCGCAACCGGCTGCCGGAAGGGGTGGTCATGTTCACCGGCGACGATTTCAACTATCCCGAGCTGATCGCCGGCGATGGCGAAAGACACTCGCATGCGCTGCTCGGGATTTTCGACGCTATCGCGCCGGTCGCCAATGCCGCGCTGGCGAGGCTGACCGACGACGATCGCGCCGGCTATGACGCGCTGATCGCGCCGACGGTACCCCTGTCACGGAAAATCTTCGAGGCGCCAACCGAATACTACAAGGCCGGTATCGTCTTGCTGGCGTGGCTGAACGGCCACCAGGACCATTTTTCGATGGTCGGCGGCATGCAGTCGGCACGCGGCATTTGCCACTATGCCGATGTGTTCCGCCTCGCCGACCAGGCCGGATTGCTGGCCGACCCGGAGCTTGCCGTCGCCAGAATGAAGAGCCTGTGCGCCGTGGCGGGTGTCTGACCGCCATACCACAAGAAGAGCTCGCCCGAATCTCCGATTTGGCTTGTCTCGGCAAATCTGTATGCGCTATGCGTCCGACGCAGGACCATCCGGCACGCCGACGCAAGATGGTCATAGCGGCCGTTCTGCATAGGGATACGCCAATGGATTTCGACCTAAGGGGCAAGCGCGTTTTCGTGGCCGGGCATCGCGGCATGGTCGGCTCGGCCATATTGCGCAGGCTGGCGGACGAGGACTGCGAGGTCCTGACCGCATCGCGCGATGAACTCGACCTGATGGACCAGGCCGGCGTGCGGCGCTGGATGGCAGACCACAGGCCGGATGCGGTGGTGATGGCGGCGGCCAAGGTCGGCGGTATCCTGGCAAACAACAGGTTGCCGGTCGATTTTCTGCAGGACAATCTCATCATGCAGACCAATGTCATCGAGAGCGCCTTCCGCAACGAAGTGCAGAAATTGCTGTTTCTCGGTTCGTCCTGTATCTATCCGAAGTTTGCGGCGCAGCCGATCGCCGAGGATGCCTTGCTGACCGGTCCGCTCGAACCGACCAACGAATGGTACGCGATCGCCAAGATCGCTGGGCTGAAACTGTGCCAGGCCTATCGGCGCCAATACGGTGTCGAGTACATCTCGGCGATGCCGACCAACCTCTATGGCCCCGGCGACAATTTCGACCTCTCCACCAGCCATGTCGTACCAGCCCTGATGCGCAAGGCGCACAAGGCCAAGCGCGCCGGCGACAAAACCCTGGAGGTCTGGGGATCGGGCACGCCGATGCGCGAGTTCCTGCATGTCGACGACGCCGCCGACGCTCTGGTCTGGCTGCTGAAAAACTATGCCGGCGACAGCCACGTCAATGTCGGCTCGGGCGAAGACATCACCATTGCCGAACTGGCCCGCACCATGCTCGCCGTCGTCGGCGCCGAGGCGGCGCTCACATTCGATGCGACGAAGCCGGACGGCACGCCGCGCAAGCTGATGGACGTGTCGCGCCTGTTTGCCACGGGCTGGCGCCCGCGCTACTCGCTTGAGAGCGGATTGGAGCAGACCTATGCCTGGTTTCTCCAGCATATCGAGACAGGCGACCTCCGCCTCGGCGCGGCTTGAGCCTCAATCGGCGCTGATTGCTGCCATCCGGGCCTCCCGTGTTGGACGCCGTCCCACAACGGCATTCGTTCTGTCGTCCTGCATATCGTCGGCTGCTATGACCTTCACGGCATGCCAATCACTTCGGCGGGTCGCTTTTGGCCATAGGACCTTTAGGCACGTCGAATCACCTTCTTGCTGTTCTTGCAAATCGAGCAGATGCCGTACTCCTGGACAAAGTCGTTGGTGGTCGCCGGAGCGCCGGTCACTTGCGCCGGGTCGTTGGATAGGCCAACGCCGACCGCGATGCATTTGTTGCACACCGGCTGCGGACGATGCTGCGTAATGAAGCGTTGATTTTATGCGGAACCGAACTGGGACCCTCCCTTGCCGCGAAGCGTAGAGGAAGATGTGTCGGATCGCGACAGGCGAGGCATCAAATTTCAAGCTGAAGCACTACCCAATCGTTGCCATTTGTTTGCCTCTGGTCTTTAGTTTCCGGCCACAGGTGATTTTGGGGGAATGGCGAGTTTGAACCAGCAGCAGCTTTCGTCGTTCATCTGGTCCGTCGCGGACCTTCTCAGGGGGGACTACAAGCAAGCCGACTACGGCAAGGTAATTCTGCTCTTCACAGGCAAGATCGATGTCCGTGAAATCGCGAGCGTAGAGCTGGAGCCCGCATGAGCCTCGACAAGATCATTGCATCGATCCACGGCATGGACGCCAAACGTCGCGCTGAAACGCGGAGCAATGCGGAAAGGAAGCGCGACGATGCGCATATGGGCGCAGACGCTCGTCGGGTGATTGAGGAACTGGACGCTCAGGAGGCAAGAGAAGCGGCTGCGCTCTCCGATCGCGTGTCGAACCTGCCGGTCGCGAAGCGGGTGGTCGAAGCGTTTTCGTCCATGACTGAAAACGAGCGCAACATCGTCCAGGTGCTGCTCGACCGTCCTGGCGAAACGTCTACGGGCCTGAGTAGTGCCTTGGGATGGGGTGGGCAGACTTGGCACATGCACTTTGGAGAGATGTGCAAGAAGCGGGAAACGCGTCTGTGGCCTGCTGAGCCGGCGGTAGTCCGCGACGCAAACTTCTACTGCGGTATCCTTGCCAATCTCTCAGCCGACAACCGCTGGTCCATCAAGCCGGAAGTGGCGGAAGGCTTCACGGCACTTGGGTTGCGGGCGAAGAAGAAATGACCCTCCACAGGGAGATCGGTTCAACCGCGCGCGTGCACTGTTTCCCGGCGATGTCGTGTTAGCGGCGTGAAAAAGGCTCGTGGCCAGAAACTTCTCGCAAGAGTGCCCCCACCTGCGTGGATGGTGCAAAGGGCCACTTCGCTAACGGACAAGATAAGCAGTTGTTCAGACGCTGCCGCCCGTAGGGTCCTCTCAGCTCAGCTGTTCAGGTTGCGTAAGACACTGGACACGTTCCGGTAGCGTCGAACGAGGTCCAGGGTGAACCGTCTGAGTTCTTTGCAGCTCGGCGCGAGTTCGTGCCGGTCAGCTTGCGTCTCCATGTGTCTCGCCCATTCCTTGGCGTTGGCCAACTTGTGGAATGAACAGGATACGGGCGGGGAATCCCTTCTGCGAATCTGAATCTGGTATTGTCCCGATGTTTGCGAATTGTAGCCATGACGGAACCATGCCGTGACCAGAGTGTGACCAGCAGCGAATTTCAAGCGGTCTTCAGGAGGTGCCGCGTTCCTGATTTTAAGGGGAGCCAGGGCTTAGGATGGTGGGCGTGACAGGGATTGAACCTGTGACCCCTGCAATGTCAATGCAGTGCTCTCCCGCTGAGCTACACGCCCATCCGAAGCCGCGCATACACCATTTTTGCCACGGCGCGTCAATAGCAGGAAAAGGGAAAGAAAAGCTTCGTCTTGCCGCACCGTCGAAGGCGCGCCGGAAGCCGACGGCGGAAAACGTGTCAGGCTGCCTGCAGCATCTTTTCGACCTCGTTGACGAGGTCACGCAGATGGAACGGCTTCGACAGCACCTTGGCGTCTTTCGGCGCCTTGGAATCCGGATTGAGCGCAACGGCGGCGAAGCCGGTGATGAACATGACCTTGAGGTCGGGATCGATCTCGGTGGCGCGTCTAGCGAGTTCTATGCCGTCCATCTCCGGCATGACGATGTCGGTCAAGAGCAGCGAGAAAGGCTCTTCGCGCAGCCGCTCATAGGCGCTGGCGCCATTGTCGAAATCGCTGACCTGGTAGCCGGCACGCTCCAGCGCCTTGACGAGGAACCGGCGCATGTCATCGTCGTCTTCCGCCAGTAGAATGCGTGCCATCTTATCCCGTCCGAATCACCCGCCCGAGACTGCCGTAGGGCAGCCCGTTAACCATCCTGTATATGAGGAGGTGAGGGTAAACATCAAGTGAACGATAAAGGCCCGATCCGGCTTTGACAAAGCGGTCTGGACGCCGAAACGCTGGACATGCGGCCGGGGAGGTGGCACCTTTCCAACCATGATGCATTGGTGTTTCCGGGTTCGTTCAAATTGAAAACGGCAGCCGAGGATTTTTCGGTCGTTCCCCCCTTCGAAATCCGGTCGGGCGCCGAACAGCGTGTTCCCTTCCTCTTCAACTCGCCGCATAGCGGCCGTCACTATCCGGACCGGTTCCTGGCCATGGCAAGGCTGGACCGAAACGCCATCCGCCGCTCCGAAGATTGCTATGTCGACGAATTGTTCGGTGGCGCCGTTGCGCTCGGCGCGCCGATGCTGGCGGCAAACTTCCCGCGCGCCTATCTCGACGTCAACCGGGAGCCGTGGGAACTCGATCCGCGCATGTTCGCCGAACCGGTGCCGTCGTTCTGCAACATCCGTTCGGCGCGCGTCGCCGGCGGGCTTGGCACCGTGCCCAAGCTGGTGGGAGAAGGGCTCGACATCTATGCCGGCCGCTTGCCGCTGGCGGAAGCCGTCGCGCGTATCGAGGCCGTCTACAAGCCTTATCACGAGACGCTGAAACGGCTTTTAACCAGGACCCATGCGCGGTTCGGCTTTGCCGTGCTGATCGATTGCCATTCGATGCCGGCGAGCATCAGGGTCGGCGACAGCGGTGTCAGGCCCGACTTCATCGTCGGCGACCGTTTCGGCATGTCCGCTGCGGCAGCGTTGACCGAGACGGCGATCGGCCTGCTCATCGGCATGGGCTATACCGTCGCCCATAACAAGCCCTACGCCGGAGGCTTCATCACCGAGCACTATGGCCGCCCCGTGCGCCATCTCCATGCGCTGCAGATCGAGGTCAATCGCGGGCTCTACATGGACGAGCGGACGTTCCAGAAATCCGCCGGCTTCGATGCGCTCGCCGACGATCTGGCGCAATTCTCGGCCGACCTGATGGCAATGCCCGACCACAATTTTATCGACCTGCCGCTTGCCGCCGAATGATTGCCGAAAAACGAAACGAGATCTTGCGCCGGATAAAGGCATCGGCGTGCGGGTCGGGACGCGCAATCGGCTGAGTGCCGCGCCGAAAAAAAGACCGCATCGTTTGCACGACACGGTCGAAGTCTAGGGAGGAAACGCCCAAGGAGGGCATGGACAGGAGAACCTGTCCGAGAACAAATCTATTGTGCGATGCACAAATGTCAAGCCGCCGAGCGGCGTTTTTAATTCACTATGATGTGGAAACTGCGTTTCGAGGGCGCCAGCGTTGCATTCGAGCAACAGTCGTCGATGCGCAAAAGTCCCGCACGCCCTTGTTTTGGCGGAAATCCACAGGCAGACGATGGTTCCAGCACGCTAAAGCGCCTCGCGTTTGACCGGACGACGCGCTTTAGGTTGTTGTTTTATGCATGTCGTTATCGCAAAACCGCTGCACACTTTTGCGCGACATGCATTACGCGGGAGAATCAGTTGGACATCAGCATCGATTTCATGCGGCGCATTGCGGATGCCGCCGCAGCCGAAACCTTGCCGCGCTTCCGCAGCCAGGGCGCAGTCGCCAACAAGGAGCAAGGCAGCTTCGACCCGGTCACCGAGGCCGACCGCGAGGCCGAGCGGGTCATCCGGGCGCTTATTTCAGCGGAATATCCCGATCACGGCATCCTCGGCGAGGAGCATGGCAGCGAGAACATGTCCAGCAGGCATGTCTGGGTGATCGATCCGATCGACGGCACCCGTGCCTTCATTTCCGGCCTGCCGGTGTGGGGAACCTTGGTCGGGCTGACGGTCGACGGCGATGCCGTCGCCGGCATGATGTCGCAGCCCTTCACCGGCGAGCTTTTCTACGCCAACGCGTCCGGCGCCCATTATGAAGGCCCGGGCGGACCGCGACGGCTGACCACACGCAAGACGACAAGCCTCGCCGAGGCGACGCTGTTCACCACCACGCCGGCACTGTTCAAGGGAGACGCGCGCCTGCGCTACGACCTGTTCGAGCGGCAGGTCCAACTCGCCCGCTACGGCACCGACTGCTATGCCTTCGCCATGGTCGCGGCGGGAAGCGTCGACATCGTCGCCGACCCCGGTCTGAAACCCTACGATGTCGTCGCGCTGATCCCGATCATCGAGAAGGCCGGCGGCGTCGTCACCACCTTCGAGGGCGGGCCGGCGGAAAGGGGCGGCGACATCCTGGCTGCGGCGACGCCGGAGCTTCATGCCGCCGCGATGGCGGCGTTGCGTGGCTGAACCGGCTGGGGCAGCTGGCCATTACGGACTGAAGTGCCCACGGCGACGATACCCCATGTTCCTGACGGCAGGGTGTCAGCAGCTCTCGGCTATGGAGACAATGTCACGGGAAAGGGAGCCTCATGCCGACGCAGTCAACGACCAGCCGTTCCGAAGATGCTCCAGCAGAAAATGCGCCGGCAGAAAATGCCCTGGGAGATGGGCGGGCCGATTTCGATTTCTTCTTCGGACGCTGGAACGTCAACCATCGAAGGTTGCAGGAGCGCCTGCAAGGCGACACGAACTGGGACGTGTTTGGCGGGACATGCGAGGCGCGCCCGATCCTTGGCGGGCTCGGCAATGTCGATGACAATGTGATTGAATTGCCCGGCGGCGCCTATCGCGCCGCCACGCTGCGGACCTTCGATCCGGCGACGAGACAATGGTCGATCTGGTGGATCGACGGCCGCAACCCGGCGACCATCGATATTCCGATGCGCGGCGCCTTCGAAGCAGGCGTCGGCACATTCCTGTGTGAAGACGTTTTTGACGGACGCGATATCCAGGTTCGCTTCCTGTGGTCGCGGATCACTGAAAAATCGGCGCGCTGGGAGCAGGCTTTTTCAGCGGATGGCGGCAAGGCCTGGGAGACCAATTGGATCATGGATTTCGCCCGGCAAGTGTAGGCCGACGATCGACCTGGAAAGCATTTTTTCAAGCCAAGTCATTCTTTCAAGCCAAGTCATGGATTTCAATGATTTGGAGCGGTCTTTTGCGCGTCCGGAGGAGCACGGCACTCAATCAGGCGTTGTCGTCGCTTCCCGGGATGAAGGCATCGAAGGCGGCAAAGAACTGCTCGCGATAGAAGTCGGTCTCCTGCAATATTTCATGGCGCGCACCATCGATCACCAGCAGCGAACCGAGACGCAGGCGTCTGGTGTAGGTTTCCACCGCTTTCGTCGAGACGACCTGGTCGGCGCCGGCGGCGACCACCAGCAAGGGAACCCGGATCCTGGCCATGAAGTCGGGATCGCTGATGACCTCGGAGGCCTGCGCCGCCGCTTTCAGCCAGCGGATCGTCGGGCCGCCGAGCGCCAGCTGCGGGTAGGTTTCGTAGAGCAGCGTGTTGCGCCGATACCGCTCGGGATCCGATGTCACCTTGTTGACGGCAAAGGGTATGGTTTTTCTGGGCCGCGGACCCCAGGCGGCGTAAAGCTTGCCAAGGCCCAGCAGACAGAACAGCGAGCAGAGGCGGCGAACGGTGGTTGTCGAGACCGGCAGGTCGGGCACCGCCAGGAAGGGCGCGATCAGCACCATGCGCCGCACGCGGTTCACCATCGACGGCCCGGCAAGCAGCGTGATCACCGCCCCGGCCGAATGGGCCAGTATGTAATACGGCCCCCGGCAGTCGGGCAGCACGATCTCCTCGAAGAACTGTTCCAGATCGCCGGTGTAGTCGAAGAAACTGCGGACATAGCCACGCTCGCGATCGCTGATCAGCCGGTCGGAACCGCCCTGGCCGCGCCAGTCAAAGGTGGCGACGCCAAAGCCGCGGTCGGCGAGGTTGCGGATGGTCTCGAAATACTTTTCGATGCACTCGTTGCGGCCGGTCAAGACGACCACGGTGCCCTTCATCGGGCGGGCAACGGCGGCAAAGAGGCCATAGCGGATTTTCTTGCCGTCGCGCGTGGTGAAGAAACCACCGGCCGCATTTTCCGGTAGCGGATTGCCCGGAATTTCGTGGAAGAGGGAAGTTTTGTCGAGGAGATCCGTCATTCGGCGCCGCGTTTCAAGTGTCGCTGCCTGGATGGCGCAAGCTTTGGTAGGCATAGACGCCCCATGCAGCAAAAGCAAAGGGCAGCAAAAGCAAAGGAATTCCGGACGCGTTGGAAGGCTGAACGAGCCAGCCGGCGAGTGAGGCCGAAAGCAGCTTGCGGCGTGCTTCCGGCCCCCCGTCGATCCGGGAGGAAGGGACGTTACACCCGGTCGGCCCCGTTGCGGCATCTCGCGCATAACCGCGAAAACCGCAGCCGATTTCGCCGTGAATCATGCGCAATCAAAGTGTTACAGCTTCCTTTTGCATGTCCGGGAGGACGCGCGACGCTGTAACTGCCGCCTGTTCCTTGATCCTGGAAGCAAATTAGCGCGACTTAGCTGAACGTCCGCCGAAGCCGCGGTTCATCTGCCGTTCATCGAGGCGGCAGAATCTTGAAATGCCTTCTCGTTCTCCCCAAATGTTTGCTGCGGCCGCCAATGTCGGGGCCGCTGGCCTATCCGGAACGCCGTCACGGGTTTCGCACCGGCCATACGCAAACCTTGTTGCTCAACAGGAGAACACACTATGCGTCACGTTGATTTTTCCCCGCTCTATCGTTCGACCGTCGGTTTCGACCGGCTGTTCACCATGCTCGATTCGCTTGCGCAGCCCGAAGGTGCGCAGACCTATCCGCCCTACAACATCGAGCGCACCGGTGAGGATTCCTATCGCATCTCGATGGCGGTCGCCGGCTTCTCGGACGATGAGCTCTCGATCGAGGCTCACCGCAACGTTCTGACTGTCAAGGGTGAGCGCAAGGAGGCTAATGGCGAAGGCTCCGAACTGCTCTATCGCGGTATCGCCAGCAGGGCCTTTGAGCGCCGCTTCCAGCTTGCCGACCATGTTGATGTCGTCGGCGCCTCGCTGAAGAACGGCCTGCTCTTCGTCGACCTCAAGCGCAATATTCCCGAGGAACTGAAGCCGCGCAAGATCGCGATCACCGCGTCTTCGGCGAAGGCCAAGCAGATCGAGGCCAAGACCACCGCGTAAGCTGCGTCACAAAGACGACCTAAGGGACGAAGGGCGGCGCCTGCGCCGCCCTTTTTTTTGGATAGGTGCCGCTATCCAGCAATTAGCTCGCCAAAGCGGTCGACCTCTTCTTCCGTGGTCGCAAAGCTGGTGACGAAACGATAGAGCGCTTCGTCCTCGCCGATATGGCCGTCAAAGTCGTGCGGCTTGTGCCAGTCGTAGAAGGCGGCACCGGCCAAATGCACCCGTTCAGCCTTGGCCTTTTTCATCACCGCGAACACTTCGTTGGCTTGCGGCAGCCAGGCCAGACGCGCCGACGCGGAATCCTCGATCAGTGCTGCGAGGCGTGCTGCCATGGCGTTGGCATGCCGGGCCGTGTCGAGCCACAGGTCGTCCTTGAAATAGGCTTCGAACTGCGCTGCGATGAAGCGCGATTTCGAGAACAATTGCGCCGCGCGCTTGCGCAGGAAGGCCAGTTCCCTGGCGCGGTCGAGGTCGAACAGCACGATAGCCTCGGCGCACCAGCAGCCGTTCTTGGTGCCGCCGAAAGAGAGGATGTCGACGCCGCCCTTCCAGGTCATCTGCGCCGGTGTTGTTTCGAGCGCGACCAGCGCATTGGCGAAGCGGGCGCCATCCATGTGCAGCGGCAGTTTGTGATGCTTGGCGATCGCCGAAATCCTGGCAATTTCGTTCAGTGTGTAGATGGTGCCGACCTCGGTCGACTGGGTGATCGACACCGCCATCGGGCGCCCGGAATGGACGATTTCAGCCGCGAACCGGTCGACCGCCCTGTCCAGCTTATTCGGATCGATCTTGCCCAGCGCGCCGTCGACGGGATGGAGCCGTGAGCCGCCGGTAAAGTATTCCGGGGCGCCGCATTCATCCTCGATGACATGCGACTCTCGATGGCAGAAGGAAATGCCGCCCGATTTGTTGTAGGCGGTCAGCGACAGGGAATTGGCGGCGGTGCCGGTGGCCACGAAAAACACCGCGACCTCGCGCCCGAAGATTTCGTTGAAGCGCTGGTATGCGGCGTCGTCGAGGGCGCCGTCGCCATAGGCGGCGGAAAAGCCGCCGGCACGGGCCGACAGGCCCGCGGCGATGCTGGGATGGGCGCCTGCCCAATTGTCGGAAGCGAAATTCATGCGTTTGCCTGTGCTGGGAAAATCAAGGCGACCTTGGCCGCTTTCGCATGCCGCTCGCAAGTGCCAAGCGCCGGAAAAGCGGTAAAGCCAGCGAGAGGCCGGGGACCTAAAGCGCGTCGCGTTCGGCCGGCCTCATGCGACGCGCTTTAGGTTTTTGTTTTCATGCATGTCGTTATCGCAAGTCGTTATCGCAAAACCGCTGCACACTTTTGCGCGGCATGCATTAAGGCGGACGACTGAAGGTTGCGTTTTGACGGGGTGGCGCGTAATTTTCTGTCTCTGGATGCCCACAATTGTTGTGAATCGGTCTTGTGCGCATCCGCAATTTCTGTCATAAAAATTTAGGACAGTAGTGCTGTCTTATTTTGTCGCACAAAACAGGCTGGATTGGCGTATCATTGGGCCTCTCCGGCCGTTGCCGCGAGCGACAGGTAGACAGCCCGGCTCTGGCCTGTACGATTGCCGGATGCGAACCAGGCCGCCTGGTTCGGCAAGGACTTCGCAAGACGGGATTTCGCAAGACGTGCCGCAAGGATGAGAGGGAAGCTCATGCGCTTCCCAACGGAAACCAGCGCCCGAAGGGCTGGCATGGAGGACAGGACGATGACGGAAGTGACGCCATCTGCGACGAACGGCCCGGCCGCGCAGACGAAAGCGCCAGCCGTCAAAAATCCGTCCATCGCCACTGGCCTGACCAGGATCGGGCGGACCCCTACCGGGTTCGCCGCCCACGGCCTTTACGATCCGCGCAACGAGCACGATGCCTGCGGCGTCGGCTTCATCGTCAATATGAAGGGCGTGAAGTCGCATCAGATCGTCACGGACGGCCTGGCGGTGCTCGAAAATCTGACGCATCGCGGCGCCGTTGGCGCCGACCCGCTGATGGGCGACGGCGCCGGCGTTCTGGTGCAGCTTCCCGACCGCTTCTTCCGCGAGGAGATGGCCAGCCAGGGCGTCGAACTGCCCAAGCCCGGCCATTACGCCGTCGGCCATGTGTTCATGCCGCGCGATCCTGAGCTTCAGGCGCATATCGAAGGCATCATCGCCGAAGTCGCGCAGCTCGAAGGCCAGCCGCTGCTCGGCTTTCGCGACGTGCCGGTCGACAATTCATCGCTGTCAAAGGCGCCTGATATCGCTGCTTCCGAACCGGTCCAGCGGCAGGTATTTCTGGGTCGCGGCGCCGAGATCGAGAGCGACGACGATTACGAACGGCGGCTCTACATCCTGCGCAAGGTCATTTCCGGTCGTATCCATGAAGAGACCAAGGGCGTCGACAATGGCTTCTACGTCGTGTCGATGTCATCGCGGACCATCGTCTACAAGGGCATGTTCCTGGCCTATCAGGTCGGCGCCTATTACAAGGATCTGACCGATCCGCGTTTCGAGACGGCGCTGATCCTCGTCCACCAGCGTTTCTCGACCAACACCTTCCCGTCGTGGAAGCTGGCGCATCCCTATCGCATGGTCGCCCACAATGGCGAGATCAACACGCTGCGCGGCAACGTCAACTGGATGGCGGCGCGGCAGGCCTCGGTCGATTCCGAACTGTTCGGCAACGACATCTCCAAGCTGTGGCCGATCTCCTATGAGGGGCAGTCGGACACCGCCTGTTTCGACAATGCGCTCGAATTCCTGACGCAGGGCGGCTACTCGCTCGCTCACGCAATGATGATGCTGATCCCTGAGGCCTGGGCCGGCAACAAGCTGATGGATCAAGATCGCAAGGCCTTTTATGAATACCACGCCGCCCTGATGGAGCCGTGGGACGGGCCGGCGGCGGTGGCCTTCACCGACGGCCGCCAGATCGGCGCCACGCTCGACCGCAACGGGCTGCGCCCGGCGCGCTACATCGTTACTGACGACGATCGCGTCATCATGGCCTCGGAAGCCGGCGTGCTGCCGGTGCCGGAGGAAAGAATCGTCAAGAAGTGGCGGCTGCAGCCCGGCCGCATGCTGCTGATCGACCTGGAGAAGGGCCGCATCGTTTCCGACGAGGAGATCAAGTCGGAGATCGCGACCAGGCATCCCTACAAGAGCTGGCTCGCCAACACCCAGCTCATCCTCGAAGACCTGAAGCCGGTCGAGCCGCGGGCGCTGCGCAGGGACGTCAGCCTGCTCGATCGTCAGCAGGCGTTCGGCTTTACCCAGGAAGACACCAAGCTGCTGATGTCGCCGATGGCGACCACCGGCCAGGAAGCGGTCGGCTCGATGGGCACCGACACGCCGATTTCGGCGATGTCGGACAGATCGAAGCTGCTCTACACCTATTTCAAGCAGAACTTCGCCCAGGTCACCAACCCGCCGATCGACCCGATCCGCGAGGAACTGGTGATGAGCCTGGTGTCGTTCATCGGGCCGAGGCCTAACATCTTCGACCTCGTCGGCAATTCGCGTCGCAAGCGGCTCGAAGTGCGCCAGCCGATCCTGACCAATGGCGATCTTGAGAAGATCCGCTCCATCGGTCATACCGAGGACCGTTTCGACACCAAGACGATCGACATCACCTATGCTTCGAACGAAGGCGCGGCCGGCATGCAGGGCGCCATCGACCGGCTGTGCGAGCGCGCCGAGGCGGCGGTCGCCGGCGGCTACAACATCATCATCCTGTCCGACCGTCAGCTCGGGCCGGACCGCATCGCCATCCCGGCATTGCTGGCGACGGCGGCGGTCCACCATCATTTGATCCGCAAGGGATTGCGCACGTCGGTGGGGCTGGTGGTCGAGTCCGGCGAACCGCGCGAGGTGCATCATTTCTGCTGCCTTGCGGGCTATGGCGCCGAGGCGATCAATCCCTATCTCGCCTTCGACACGCTGCTCGACATGCACAAGCGCGGCGAGCTGCCGGCCGAAGTCGACGCCAATGAGGTCGTCTCCCGCTACATCAAGTCAATCGGCAAGGGCATTCTCAAGGTGATGTCGAAGATGGGCATCTCGACCTACCAGTCCTATTGCGGCGCGCAGATCTTCGACGCCATCGGGCTGAAGACCGATTTCGTGCAAAAATATTTCACCGGCACCGCGACGCTGATCGAAGGCGTCGGGCTGGAAGAGATCGCGGCCGAGACGGTCAGCCGCCACGCCGACGGCTTCGGCAACGACCCGGTGCTGCGCAACAGCCTCGAGGTCGGCGGCGAATACATGTTCCGCATGCGCGGCGAAGCGCATATCTGGTCGCCCGATGCGGTGGCCACCCTGCAGCACGCCGTGCGCCAGGGATCATGGCAGACGTTCAAGGACTATTCCGCTCAGATCGACAGCGAGACGGCGCGGGCGCAGAGCATTCGCGGCCTGTTCAAGATCAGGCTGGCCGAAGAAACCGGGCGCAAGAAGGTCGCGCTCGACGAGGTCATGTCGGCTGCCGATATCGTCAAGCGGTTCTCGACCGGTGCGATGTCCTTCGGCTCGATCTCCAGGGAAGCGCACACCACGCTGGCGCGCGCCATGAACACGATCGGCGGCAAGTCGAACACCGGCGAGGGCGGCGAAGAGGCCGACCGTTACCTGCCGCTGCCGGACGGCGGCAAGAACCCCGAGCGTTCGGCGATCAAGCAGGTCGCTTCCGGGCGTTTCGGCGTGACGGCGGAGTATCTGGTGAACTCCGATGTGATGCAGATCAAGGTGGCGCAAGGCGCGAAGCCTGGCGAGGGCGGTCAGCTGCCCGGTCACAAGGTCGATGCCACCATTGCCAAGGTCAGGCATTCGACGCCCGGCGTCGGCCTGATCTCGCCGCCGCCGCATCACGACATCTACTCGATCGAGGATCTGGCGCAGCTCATCTACGACCTCAAGAACGTCAATCCGGCGGCTGATGTCTCGGTCAAGCTGGTTTCGGAAGTCGGTGTCGGCACGGTTGCGGCCGGCGTCGCCAAGGCGCGCGCCGATCACATCACCATTTCCGGCTATGACGGCGGTACCGGCGCATCGCCGCTGACCTCGCTCAAGCACGCCGGCAGCCCGTGGGAAATGGGCCTTGCCGAGACGCACCAGACGCTGGTGCTCAACGGCCTCAGGTCGCGCGTCGCGCTGCAGGTCGATGGCGGCCTGCGCACCGGCCGCGACGTCGTCATCGGCGCGCTGCTTGGCGCCGACGAATTCGGCTTCTCGACCGCGCCGCTGATCGCGGCCGGCTGCATCATGATGCGCAAGTGCCATCTCAACACCTGCCCGGTCGGCGTCGCGACGCAGGATCCGGTGTTGCGCAAGCGCTTCAAGGGCACGCCGGAACATGTCATCAACTTCTTCTTCTATGTGGCGGAAGAGGTGCGGGCGCTGCTCGCCGAGATGGGCTACACCCATCTCGACCAGATCATCGGCGACACCGAACTCCTGGAGAAGCGGGTGCTAATCCAGCACTGGAAGGCGCGCGGGCTTGATTTCAGCAAGATGTTCTTCAAGCCGGATGCCCCGCATGAGGCGGTGCACTGGACCGAGCGGCAGAAGCATCCGATCGACGACGTGCTCGACCGCAAGCTGATCGAGTTGGCCAAGCCGGCGCTGGACGCCAGGCAGCCGGTCAGCATCGAGCTGCCGATCCGCAATGTCGACCGTTCGACCGGTGCCATGTTGTCGGGCGAAGTGGCAAAGCGCTTCAAGCACAAGGGCCTGCGCGAGGACACGATCTCGGTAAAACTCACCGGAACCGCCGGCCAGTCCTTCGGCGCCTTCCTGGCGCGTGGGGTTTCGTTCGAGCTGGTCGGTGCGGCCAATGACTACGTCGGCAAGGGCCTGTCGGGCGGCCGCATCGTCATCCGCCCGCCGGAGAACACGAAGATCGTCGCCGCCGAGTCGATCATCGTCGGCAACACGGTGCTCTACGGTGCGACCGAGGGCGAGGCCTATTTCTGCGGCGTCGCCGGCGAGCGTTTTGCGGTTCGCAATTCGGGCGTGGCCGCCGTCGTCGAAGGTGTTGGCGACCATGGCTGCGAATACATGACTGGCGGCATTGTCGTCGTCATCGGGCAGACCGGCCGCAACTTTGCCGCCGGCATGTCGGGCGGCGTCGCCTATGTGCTCGATGAGGTGGGTGATTTCGCCGAGCGCTGCAACATGGCGATGGTCGAACTGGAACCCGTTCCCGAAGAAGACGACCTGATGGAGAAACTGCTCCATCATGGCGGCGATCTCGACCACAAAGGCCGCGTCGACGTGTCCGGCGACATGACCAGCCATGATGAGGAGCGGCTCTATCAGCTGATCTCGAACCACGTCCATTACACGGGTTCGGTGCGTGGCCGCGAAATCCTCGACAACTGGGCGACTTTCCGGCCGAAATTCCGGAAGATCATGCCGGTCGAATACCGCCGTGCGCTGATCGAAATGGAACGCATGCGCATGGGCGTTGCGGCGGAATAGGCTTTGGGAGTTGCCGGGAAGCCAAGCTTCCCGGGCGACGCCTTCATCAACAATCCTGGCCTCGGACTGAAGGTTGCCATGGCTGCCTTATGAGGTTAACGGGTGCGTCGTCGAGCGCGCCATCTGGACAGCAGGGACTGGACTATGGGCAAGGTAACAGGGTTTCTCGAGATCGACCGGCAGGTGCACAAGTACCAGCCGGCTTCCGACCGCATCCGGCATTTTCGCGAGTTCACGCTGCCGATGTCGGACAAGGAGGTCGAGAAACAGGCCGCGCGCTGCATGGATTGCGGCATTCCGTACTGTCACGGGCCGACCGGCTGCCCGGTCCACAACCAGATCCCGGACTGGAACGACCTCGTCTACAATGGCGACTGGGACAATGCGATCCGCAACCTGCATTCGACCAATAATTTCCCGGAATTCACCGGCCGCATCTGTCCGGCACCTTGCGAGGAAGCCTGCACGCTGAACCTCGAGGACATTCCGGTCGCCATCAAGACGATCGAGCAGGCGATCGCCGACAAGGCATATGAAACCGGTCATATCCGGCCCTATCCGCCGGAAAGGAAGACCGGCAGGCGCGTCGCAATCATTGGCTCGGGGCCGGCCGGCATGGCGGCCGCCCAGCAGCTTGGCCGCGCCGGCCACGACGTTCACGTCTACGAGCGCGAGAGCCGGCCGGGCGGGCTGATGCGCTACGGCATCCCCGACTTCAAGATCGAGAAGCACTACATCGACCGGCGCATCGAGCAGATGCAAGGCGAGGGCGTGAGTTTTCATTGCGGGATCAATGTCGGCGTCGACAAGCCGGTGGCGGAGCTGCTCGCCGAATATGATGCGGTGCTCTATTGCGGCGGTTCGGAAACGCCGCGCCCGGCCAACATTCCCGGCGACGATCTCGACGGCGTGCATGACGCGATGCCTTACCTGGTGCAGCAGAACAAGCGCATCGGTGGCGAGCCGATCCAGTCGGTGGCGTGGCCGTCGCCGCCGATCGTCGCCGGCGGCCAGCATGTCGTCGTCGTCGGCGGCGGCGACACCGCGTCCGACTGCGTCGGCACCGCCTTCCGCCAGGGCGCCGTGCGCGTCACCCAGCTCGACATCCGGCCGCAGCCGCCGGAAAAGGAAGACAAGCTTTCGGTCTGGCCCTACTGGGCGACGAAGATGCGCACCTCGTCCTCGCAGGCGGAAGGGGCCGAGCGCGAGTTCCAGGTGGCGACGCTCGAATTCATCGGCGAGGACGGCGCGTTGACCGGCGTCAAATGCTGCGAGGTCGATGAAAAGCGCAAGCCGATCGCCGGCACGGAATTCGTCATCCGCGCGGATCTCGCCTTCATCGCTATCGGCTTTGCCGGGCCGGCCGCCGTCGGGCCGGTGTCGGAACTGGCTGGCCAGATGAAGATCGCCATCGACAGCCGCCGCTCGAACAACGTCGAGGCCAATGATCGCGACTATAAGACCAGCGTCGAAAAGCTCTATGCGGCGGGCGATGTGCGCCGCGGTCAATCGCTGGTCGTCTGGGCGATCCGCGAGGGCCGTCAGGCAGCGCGTTCGATCGACGAGGCGCTGATGGGATCGAGCGTGCTGCCGCGCTGAGACCGTTTGAGGCTTTTCTGCGCTTCCGGCCTTCGCCGGCCGAAGCACTTGCGAGCGGTCGTGGCAGTTAAAGCTACGGCCGGCGTAGGCCGGTGCCCGGAGCAGTTTACTTACGGAGTGACCGCCGTGGTCGTTTCGGGCACGGCCGCCGCCGCAGGCTGCTTCCTTGGCGGCCAGGAAAAATCGTCCGCGCGTCCGGGCGAAGCAGCTGATACCTTGCCCTCGACGAAGAGTTTTTCGCCAGGCCCGTCCGCCTTTGCCGGCGCTGCGGCGCCGAGAAGTTCCGTACCGCCGTCGAGTGCCGGATCGCTGAGCAGCATCGGCACGGTGCGATCGACGGGCATGGGTGTCGGTGTCGGCGCCCCGACCGGAGCGCCGGCTGGCGCATAAGCTGCCAGTGTGCCCGGAGGCGAGGTCATTCCAAGGATCTTCAGCAAGGGTTTTTCGGCATAGAAGGCGAGCTTGCGTTTGCCGGCTTTCGACACACGGATGCCGTCGTCGGTGCGCAGGCGCACCGGCTGGCCGTTGATATCAGGCCCGCTGGTGACAAAGGCGCCTTCCTCGTCGACGAAACCGTCCCAGATGTCGACGAATTCGCCGCCATGGCTCTCGGCCGTCGAGCGGTAGATGTCGTTGAAAGCCAGCATGTCGGAGGTCATCTTCGGCGCCTTGAAGGCCGGCATGCCGACCCACAGATACGGCACCTTGGCCGATGCGATGGCCCTGCCGAACGCTTCGGTACGGCGTTCGTATTCCTTGGTCCACGCTTCGGACCGTGGCTGTTCGCGTTCACCGTTCACGCGCATCTGCTGCCGATCGTTGGAACCCAGCATGACGATCACGGCCGCCGGTTTTTCGGCCTCGATCAGCGACTTGATCTGTTCGGGCCAGTTGTAGAAATCGTCACGCACGAAACCGGACGAACCATTGCTGCGAACGACGATCCTGACCTTGTTGTTTTCGGCAAAGGCGGTGTCGAGACCTTCGGCGAGGCCGGTCGCCATGAAATCGCCGACCACCAGAACGGTGCGGGCATCCGGCGCCTTCTCGACAAAGGGGGCTGCCGGCTCAGCCGGCCGGCGCGGCGCGGCACGCGACTTTCTGACTTTTGGCTTGCGTGGCCCGATCCTCTGAATCCGTCGCGGCTCAATCAGTCGCGGCGGTTCCACCCGCTCGCTTCGGCGCAGAAACAACAAGTCGCGCAGCGACCAGCCACGCCTTTGTTCTTCCTGCGCCACGGCCGGCGTGTGAAAGACGGCGGCAGTGCCGACGGCCAGGACGGCAATAGCCAGAATCACGATCGGCACGCGACGAAGGATCGCACGGATACGCGCAGCCGAAACCAATTACCGTCTCCATCCCTTAAGAGCGCCGGACTCTGATACAACCGTGCCGCCGCTCTACCTTAAGTTGAGCATCGGATTTCCTCAAAACCGGTTTGGGTCCGATGCTCCAGGTCTGCCCTATGCGAGGCTAGTTCTGCCTGAGCCATTTGAGCACTTCCATGCTCGGATGTCCGTCCTGGGTCAAGCCAGCCTTCGCCTGGAAGGCCATGATGGCGGCTTTCGATCCCTCGCCGATCTTGCCGTCGAACTTGCCGTCATAGTAGCCGTACTGGGAAAGCCGTTGCTGAAGCTCCTGCCTCTCCTCGAAGGAGAGCTTCGTGAAAGGCCGCTTCCAGTCCTGCACAAGCCCACCATAACCGGCGATTTCGTCGGCAAGAAGGCCAACGGCAACCGCATATTTGTCGGCATTGTTGTAACGCTTGATGACCGAAAAATTCTTGACCATCAGGAAAGCCGGGCCGCCGCGGCCGCCTGGCACCTTCAGCGTGGCCTTCTCCCCACTCTTGAACGGCTTGCCGTTGGCACGCGTGACACCCAGCGCTTGCCATTGCGACAACGACTTCGATCCGGCCGGGAACTTCTTTCCGTCGGGAAGGCTGACTTCATAGCCCCAGGTCTTGCCGGCCTGCCAGCCGTTCTTCCTGAGCAGATTGGCGGCCGTTGCCAATGCATCGGGAATCGAATTCCAGATGTCGCGCTTGCCGTCGCCGTCCATGTCGACCGCATAGGCCTGGTAGCTGGTGGGAATGAACTGGGTATGGCCCATGGCGCCGGCCCATGAGCCACTGAGGTGGCTTTTATCGATGTCGCCCCTTTGCAGGATCTTCAGCGCCGCGATCAACTGCGTGCGGGCGAATTTCGATCGTCTCGAATCGGCATAGCCAAGCGTGGCCAGCGAACGCACGACATTGCGCATGACATCGTCGCGCTTGAGGATTTCGCCGTAGTTCGATTCCATCGACCAGATCGCCAGCAGGATGTGACGGTCGACGCCGTATCTTGCCTCGATCCTGTCCAGCCACGGCTTCCACTTCCTGGCCATCTGCTTGCCAACAGCGACCGACTGGTCATGGACGCGGTTGTCGAAATAGTCCCAGGCGGGCGCGGTGAATTCGGGTTGATAACGCGCTTTTTCCAGCACGACCGGGTCGGCATCGCTGATGCCCTCGAATGCGCGGTCGTAAACGGCGCCGGAAACGCCGCTCCGCACCGCGGTGGCGCGGAAGCTCGCCACCCATTGCCGAAAACCGGCGTCGGCAAAAGCCGATCCGGTGGGCATCAGCAAGGCAAGCGACAGACTGGCGGCCGCAACGATGCTGGTGAAGCGCTTTGCGGCGTCGCGAACGGACATCTTTTCCTCCTTCTTCATCACAGGAAGATCATTCATCGCCGAACCCGGTTAGCATTTAGTTTACCATAGGTGCCGTTGGGAACGAAAAGGCGGGTTGGTGCTTTACGGACTACAGATTTTTCTGACCAGCCGTTCCATAATCCCAGATTCCGGCACGAAAATGTCTTGAAGCGGGATTGCCGAACAGCCTTAGAAGCGGATATTTGATAGCATGAAGAGAGTTCGCAAGGCAGTTTTCCCGGTCGCTGGCCTCGGCACGCGTTTTCTCCCGGCCACCAAGGCCATACCCAAGGAAATGCTGACCGTCGTCGACAGGCCAGTCATCCAGTATGTGGTCGACGAGGCACGCGAAGCCGGCATCGAGCATTTCATCTTCGTGACCGGACGCAACAAGGCGGTCATCGAGGACCATTTCGACGTTCAGTTCGAACTCTATGACACGCTCGCCCAACGCGGCAAGGACGACGAGCTCGCCCGCCTGCAGCGGCTGCAACCTTCGCCAGGGCAGACCAGCTTCACCCGTCAGCAGGTGCCGCTTGGCCTTGGCCATGCCGTCTGGTGTGCCCGCGAGCTGGTCGGCGACGAGCCGTTCGCGCTGCTTTTGCCCGATATGATCATGCAGTCCGAAAAAAGCTGCATGAAGGAGATGGTCGAGCTTTATGCCGAGACCGGCAACAACATCGTCGCGGTTCAGGAATGCGACCCCGCCGACGCCCATAAATACGGTATCGTCGGCCGCGGCGAGGATACGCATCACGGTTTCCGCATTACCGGCATGGTGGAAAAGCCGAAGACCGGCACGGCACCCTCCAACCTATACATCAACGGGCGCTACATCCTGCAGCCGGAGATATTTGGGATACTCGAAGGCCAGGAGAAGGGCGCCGGCAACGAGATACAACTCACCGATGCGATGCTGAAGCTGGAGAAGCAGCAGCCCTTCTATGGCTGCCACTACCGGGGGCGCACCTTCGATTGCGGATCGCCGGAAGGCTTTGTCGAGGCCAACGTCGCCTTCGCGCTGTGGCGCAGCGACATGAACGGACGCATGGCAGGCGTTATCAGCAAGCTTCTCGACGAGATGAAACCGTCAGAGCAGCGGGGCGCGGCGTTCTAACCCCCGGGCTAATGCATGCGCGCAAAAGCATGCCCTCGGGCCTGAACCGAGGGTGCGCGGCGGCTTGGTTTAAGGCTGCAGCGTCACCCCGACAAAGATGCTGTGGGCGGTGTAGTCGCGGCCCTCGATGTTGCTGGTCTGTTTTTCAGTTCTGGCGCGGGTGGTCAGTCCGGCATATCGGTTCAGCCACCATGTCAGTCCGACCTCGGCGCTCAGCGTCAGATCATGGCCGTCCGACCCGATGTAGTCGCGCCAGTCTACCCCGAGAGCTGCGTTGCCGACCAGGTTGGCACGGATTTCCCGCTCGGCGGTGAGGCGGCCGGAGTAAAGGATGGTGCCGCTTTCGTCGGCGGTTGTCATGCCCTCGACGATCGTCTGCCCGGTGAGGCCGATCGTGGTGCCGCGTTGCGGCGACCATCTGAGGTCGGCGTTCACCGTGGCGCCCGAAATTGCCGGCAGGCGGTCATCGTCGATCGCCTCGCGCAGCCAGCCGGCCGAGAACTCGCCGGCAAGCTTCTCGCCGAGGTCGAGCTCGGCGCCGGCCCGAACCCCAAGCCGCGTCGAGGATCGTTCGAAACCATTGCTGTCGACGCGCAAATCATAGACCCGGCGGCCGATTTCGACCTCGGTGAAAGGGATGATGGCGGGCGAAATCTCATAGCCGGTGCGCAAGGTGGCGGTATAGAGCGTCGAATCGCGGTCTTTCTGCGACAGCGTTCCGCCCGTCGAAAGCCTGGCGTCGCCGTAGATGTCGTGTTCGACTGCGCCGGTCAGGGCGAAGCGCATCTTGCCGGCATCCTTCTCGACCGCCAGGCTGCCATCAATGGTCTGGCGCACCGGCTGCTCGGCGGTGCCTTCGATGACGACCGGCGAGGAAGCCGATTCCGGCGCCGCCTCGTAACCGAGCTTGGCGATAGCGCGCAGATCGTTGTCGAAGTCGACATTGAGCGTGCCTTCGACACGGCCGCGCGCCTCCTCAACCTCGTCGCCCGATAGGGTCTTGAGAAAGGTGCCGTAGCCGTCGACGATAGCCGAATTCTCCCGCCAGTCTGAGATGGCGTTGAAGCGCAGCGTCGTTTCCGACAGCAGGGCCGGCTTGCCTTCGCTGCTTGAATCGGCATTCGATGAGGCCTTCAGGCCTTGCTCGAGCGTCGGCCTGATCACGAAGGAGCCGACTTTGATGCCGCTGGCGGCGAACGGGTCGTCCTCGGCCCTCCTGTCCCGGCCTTCGATGGCTTCGGCGCGCTCGGCGCCCGGATCGAGTTGCTGCCTGTCGGCGGAATCGATGGTCACGGCACGGGAATTGATTGGGTCCGTCTCGGCGGTGTCCTCGTCATCCGTCGGGGCCGTCGTCGCGGTGGCGGCCTGTGTCTCGGCGGCTTCGTCCTGATCGGCTGCGCTCTGGGTTGCGCTCGATGGCCGGCGCGGCGGGACGGGAACCGGTGCGTCCGCAAACGGATCGTCGGTTGCTTCCGGCGGATCAAAAATGCTGCCGGTCGCGGGTGCCGCGTCGTCGTCCTGCACGGCGCCCGGGCTGGCCGGCTGATAGGTGGGCGTCGGCGCAGTGCTCTGGATGGTTGCACCGGCCTGCGCCGTCTGATCCGGGGCGATGCTCAATTGCCTGGTTTTGCGCTGCTGGTCGTCCAGAATCGCCGATTCCGAAACCTCGCCGCGCAGCTCGGTTACCTGGGCATAGGGCTGCGCAGGCCGCAGCAAGGCGAAGACGCTGGTCGCCAGCAGCAAGGCGCAGACCGCCTTGCCGTTTCGTCTTCTTTTCTTTTCAGGCGGGGCCCCGGACATCGCTACCACTGCTTGCGCGGCGCACGCGCGCCATACTTACCGAACCGTAAACGGAGATGGTTAACGTTGGGTTGAGGCGGCGGTCGATCAAAGCCCACTTGACGGCTAACGGATGGCAATTCCGTTGGACAGGCGCGCAGCAAAGCGCTAATCGCATCAGCCATGCATGCGGGATCCCCAGACAAGAAGCGGCTCAATGGGCAGGCTTCGATCGCCTCGGCGCTTAGAACGGTAGCGACCGAGCAGGCCGGTGTCGCGGCGCTGGCGGCCGCGCTCGAGAACGGGTTGACCGAACCGTTCGCGCGCGCCGTCGATATGGTGTCGCATATCGCCGGCCGCGTCATCGTCACCGGCGTCGGCAAGAGCGGCCATATCGGCTCAAAGATCGCGGCGACGCTCGCCTCGACCGGCACGCCGGCTTTCTTCGTCCATTCTGCCGAAGCCAATCATGGCGATCTCGGCATGATCGCCAGGGACGACGCCATCATCGCCATATCGTGGTCGGGCGAGAGCCGCGAGCTCAAGGGCATCATCGCCTATTCCAGGCGCTTCTCGATTCCGCTGATCGCAGTCACTGCCGGAGAGCGATCGGCGCTGGCGCGGGCGGCCGATGTGGTGCTTTTGCTGCCGCGTGCGTCGGAAGCCTGCCCGCACGGCCTAGCGCCGACGACATCGACGCTGCTGCAACTGGTGATCGGCGATGCACTGGCCATCGCGCTGCTCGAAGCGCGCGGCTTCACGCCGGATCATTTCCGCACCTTCCATCCCGGTGGGCAACTTGGCGCCAATCTGACGCAGATCCGCGAGATCATGCATGTCGGCGACAGGCTGCCGCTGGTGCCTTCCGGCACTGGAATGCAAGAAGCGATCCTCGAATTGTCGCGCAAGGGGTTTGGCTGTGTGGCGATAACCGCTGCGGATGGTGCGCTGATCGGCATCATCACCGACGGCGACATCAGGCGCCACATCGGCAGCAATCTTCTGGCGATGAGCGTCGATCAGGTCATGACCAAGGAGCCGAAGACGGCCGGACCGGATACGCTGGTGGCGACCGCGCTGCAGACGATCAACAGTTCGACCATCTCCAGCCTGATGGTTGTCGAAGGCAGACGGCCGGTCGGACTTGTCCATCTGCACGATCTGCTGCGCATAGGCGCTGCCTGAGCTCGCCAGAGCGAATTTCGAAACAGTCTCTGACAGACCTCAGGCCTGTTTGAAAAGTCGCCCGCCGAGATGGTCGGATCAGTCCAGGACCGCCTCGACCGTCAGTTCCAGATCGGCGTCGGCCGCGCCCGTCACGCGCACCTGCGTGCCGGCCGGCAGGTCCGGGCCGGAGATGCGCCATAGCGTGTCGCCCAGCTTTATGCGGCCGCGGCCGTCCCTGATCGGCTCGTCCAGGGTGGCCATCCTGCCGATCATCTGTGCGCCGCGGCGGTTGAGCAGTGGCTGATCGGTGCCATCATCGCGCCCACCCACCAGTCTCTTGCCGACATAGGTTGAAACCAGCGACATCGCCAGGAAGGCGAGAACCTGGATCTGCCAGGTCCAGAAGTCCGCGTCCCAGATGAGCAGGGACACCACGCCGATCAGCAGAGCGGCGATGCCGATCCACAGCATGAATATGCCCGGTGCGATGACCTCCATCACCAGGAGGACGAAGCCGAGAACCATCCAAACCCAGGGGCCGAGTTCGGAAATGATGCGTTCGAACATGGCCTCAGGTCTCGCTGGGACGAACCACGGGCGGGCGTGCAGCCTGCCGCGTGGTGCCGGCAGTGCCCTCTGCGCCGAAAACTTCCTTGGCGATCGCGCCGATGCCGCCGAGCGTGCCGATCAATGACGAAGCTTCCATAGGCATCAGCACGACCTTGCTGTTTGTGGCGGAGCCGATCCTGGTCAGTGCTTCGGTGTATTTCAGCGCAACGAAGTAGTTGAGCGCCTGCACGTCGCCCTTGGCGATCGCTTCCGACACCACCTGCGTGGCGCGGGCCTCGGCCTCGGCCGAGCGTTCGCGCGCCTCGGCGTCGCGGAAGGCGGCTTCCTTGCGGCCCTCGGCTTCCAGGATCTGCGACTGCTTGAGGCCTTCGGCGTCGAGGATCTGCGCGCGCTTGTTGCGCTCGGCCATCATCTGGCGACCCATCGATTCGACGAGATTGGCCGGTGGATTGATGTCCTTGATCTCGACGCGGGTAATCTTGATGCCCCAGGGATGTGCCGCCTCGTCGACGACGCGCAGCAGGCGTTCGTTGATGGCGTCGCGGTTCGACAAAAGCTCGTCGAGGTCCATCGACCCCATCACGGTACGGATGTTGGTCATCGTCAGGTTGAGGATGGCGTTCTCCAGACCGGCGACCTGGTAGGCGGCCTGCGCCGCGTTGAGCACCTGGTAGAAGGCGACGCCGTCGACGGCGACGGTGGCGTTGTCGCGGGTGATGATCTCCTGCGTCGGGACGTCGAGCACCTGCTCCATCATGTTCAATTTGGAGCCGATGCGGTCAACGAACGGCACGATGAGGTTGAGGCCGGGGCTCAATGTCCTGGTATAACGGCCAAAGCGTTCGACGGTGTAATTGTAGCCTTGCGGGATTGTCCGGATGCCTTTGAAAAGCACGAGCACGACAAGAGCGACAAGAACAAGAAGCGCGATATCGAAACCACTGAAATCCATTTGGCTCTCCCTCAGATGCCGGTCACGGAAATGTTTCAACGCGACCGACTTCACCAAACACTTAAGTGTGTTTCAGGAACGTTACAATCAGGTGATAGTGGATAACCGGTGCATAGAAAGCCGGTTAGCGGCGCTCGATTGTATCGGCTTCACACCCAACCCGACAGTTCGCGCCGCACCATCGCCTCGATCACCGCCATGCCCTCGGCACTGTCGTTGAGGCAGGGAATATGCGCGAACTTTTCGCCGCCGGCATGATGGAAGGTCTCGGCCGCCTCCCTGCCGATCTCGTCCAGCGTCTCGATGCAGTCGACAGAAAAGCCCGGATTGACGATGGCGATCGATCTCACGCCTTCTCCGGGCAATTTCTCGACCGTCTTGTCGGTGTAAGGCTGCAGCCACTCCTGCGCGCCGAAGCGCGACTGGAACGTGGTGATCAGCTTCTTCTCATTCCAGCCGAGCTTTTCCCGCAGCAGCCGGGTCGTCTCCAGGCAATGGGCCTGATAGGGGTCACCCTTGTCGGAATAGGGTTTCGGAATGCCGTGGTAGGAGGCGATGACCATTTCCGGCTCGAAATCGAGGCTCGCCAGATGGCGCTCAATCGAACGGGCGAGCGCTTCGATATAGACCGGTTCGGCATAGTAGGGCGGCACGCTGCGGATCGCCGGGGCGCGGCGCATCTTCATCAGCGCGCGAAACAACTGGTCGTTGGCGGTGGCGGTCGTGGTCGCGGAATATTGCGGATAAAGCGGAAATGTCAGAATGCGGTCGCAGCCTTGCGCGACCAGCCCGTTGGCGACGCTCTCGGTCGAAGGATTGCCGTAACGCATTGCCCAGTCGACGCTGACGCCGGGCAGGTCGCGCAGCGCCTCGGTCAGCTTTTCGCTCTGAGCGCGGGTGTAGGTGCGCAGCGGCGACTCGTCACGCTGCCGGTTCCAGATCCTGGCATAGTTGGCGCCCGACTTCTTCGGCCGTGTGGTGAGAACCAGCCCGTAGAGGATCGGGTACCAGATCGCCTTGTTGAGTTCGATGACGCGCGGATCGGACAGGAATTCCCTGAGATAGCGCCACATCGGCTTGAATTCCGTGCCGTCGGGCGTGCCGAGATTAACCAGCATGACGCCGATCCTGCCCGCCCCGACCGGCGGCTGTCCTGCCGGCAGCGGGTCGAGGACCGTCGCGGCCTTGGGATCGGCAGGGTTGGAAGGCGTCATAAGGGATCTCCGGACACCGCGCGAAACTAGCGATGCCGCGCCGGTTTTCAATGCAGCGTCTGGCCGCACCTTATCTAAACCTAAAGCGCGTCGCATTTGACCGGCCTCACGCGACGCGCTTTAGGTTGTTGTTTTATGCATATCGTTATCGCAAAACCGCTGCACACTTTTGCGCGACATGCATTAGAGGCGAAAGCAGAAAAACCCGCCCGGTTTGCCGGACGGGTTTTCCAACAATGACAGAAGAATTCAGTTCGCGGCCGGGATGGTCAAGGTTGCGCCGACGGGAAGCCGGCGCGGCTCGTAGTCCTGGTTGGCGTCGGAGATCGTTTTCCACCTGGCGCCATCGCCATAGGCCTTTTCCGCCAAATCCCAATAGGTGTCGCCGGCAACGATCACATGGCTGCTTTCGGCCGGCTTTGCCGGCTCGGCAGGCGCAGCCTCGGCAGGTGCCGGCGCTGCCGGGGCGGGTTCCGTCGGCACGGCTGGCGGTGTCGTGGCAATATCGTCCGAACCGGCCGGCGGTTCGGGCATTGCCGGCTCCGCAGTTGCGTCTGGAGCCGTTTCTGCCGGTTTTGCGGGCTCGGCCGGAGCGGGAGCCTCGGCCGGCTTCGCCGATTCCTGGGCCGATTCCTGGGCCGATTCCTGGGCCGGCTGCTGGGCCGGTTCCGCCGCGGCGGCGGCCGTGATTTCGGTGATGCGGCCCTCGAGCTTCGGCGTATAGGGCCGATGCGCGCCGAGATAATCGGCGACCACCTGTTCGAGGCCCGGACCGTAATCGTAGGCGTTCCTGGCCTTGTCGGCGAACACCTTGTAGCCGTCGCCACCCTGGCGCACATAGTTGTTGGTGGCGACCAGGTAATCCTTGTCCGGATTGATCGGCGTCCACCCGCCGCCTTGCATGACCTCGACCGACTTGACGCGCCCGGCATTCGCGGCGGCCGATTTGTCGAATGAATACTTCAGGCCGGCAACCTGGGGGAAGCGGCCGGCGCCGTCCTCGATCTGGCTGAGACCGTTCTCCAGCCCGGCAACCAGATCCTTGCCGGAAATCTGGAAGGTCGCCACTGTGTTCTGGAACGGCAGCACGTTCAGCACCTCGCCCATGGTGACGGTGCCCTGGTCGATCGAAGCGCGCAGACCGCCGCCATTCGTGATGACGATCTCGACACCCTGGTCCTTGACGCGGTCGAGGACGGCATCGGAGACGAGATTGCCCATCTCGCACTCGCGGGTGCGGCAGTTCTCACGGCTGCCGTCGATCGCCTTGGTGGTCTCGGCGACCTCCTGGTTCTTCAACGCCTCGATCGGCGCGCCGAGTTCCTTGATGCGGGCAAGCACGGCGGGGTCTGGCGTGATCGATTTGTCGAGGTAGATCGGGTCGCCGCTGGCCTGCTTGACGACACCGTTGTCGTCGAACACGACCTTGAACTCGCCGAGATATTTCGAATAGGACGCCGCCTGGACGACCGGCACCTTGTAGCCGTCCGGATTGTCGACCATCGTCGGGTAGGGGCCTTCAGCCTTGGGGTCGGTGTTGGACAGCAGCGAATGGCTGTGGCCGCCAACCACCACGTCGACACCCGGGATCTTGGCGATGACGTCACGCTCGCGCTTGTAACCAATATGGGTGACCGCGATGATCTTGTTGACGCCTTCTCCCTTCAGCCTCTCGATCTCTGACGTGATCAACTTGACGTCGTCCTCGATCGTGACGTTGGGGCCTGGCGAAGCGAGTTCCGGCGTGTCGTTGGTGACCGCGCCGACGACGCCGATCTTCTGGCCGCCGACCTCGATCACAACAGACGGTTTCACGCGGTCACCGAGCTTGGATTGCGCGTTGGCCTTCACATTGGCGCCGAGCACCGGAAACTTGATCATATCCAGGAACGGCGCCAGCGCCGCCTCGCCGTCGTCGAACTCGTGATTGCCGACCGCCAAGGCGTCGAATTTCATCTGGTTGAGGAATTCGCCTTCGGTCTTGCCCTTGTAGGTCGTGTAGAACAGCGAACCCTGGAAATTATCGCCAGCGCTGAGCAGCAGCACGTTCTGGCCTTCCAGCTTCTTGCGCTGCTGGGCGATCGCCGTGATCAGCCGCGCCGCGCCGCCAGTGCACTCGCCCTTGGTCTCCTCTTCGGCCGAGCAGGTCGATTCATATTTGTTGTTGCTTTCGATGCGGCTGTGCCAGTCGTTGATGTGCAGGATGTTCAGAGTGTAGTCGGCAAAGGACATGCCGGTCGACAGGACAAGCGTAGACGCCGACAGGGCGGCAATGGCGGCGATCTTCTTCATCTTCGTCTCCCGGATGACCTGTTTAACGCCCTCGCTCGACTGGAACATAACAGCCGGCTTTTCGCCCATGTTCACATCGCGTTTTAGCCGATGCAAGCGGAATCGGGCCCAGCTTTGCCGGCACAAAAAGACGGCGGCCTCAAGCCGCCGTCCTTTGCGAAAGCAGTTCAGTATGGGCTCAGGTGCGTCGCGTCAGCACAAAGTTCTGCCCGCTCACGCTGGTGCAGTTAAGCTGCGAGGTGGAGATCAACAAGCAGTTGAAGCTGATCGGCGTCTGGCGGATCAGCGAAGTGCCCTGGATTTGGACCGAGGTGCCGCCGGTCATGGCGTAGCTGCCGTCGGCAAGCTTCTGGCCGGTGTCGGTGGCGACGGTCTTGAAGCTGCCGCCGGCGAAGGTCGACAGGCCCGTGCCCTGCGCGTCGATCCATGAGCCTTCGACCGGACTCCGCGTGGCCGATGGCGGCCCGCCCGGGCCGGCGGTGGTGCACGCCGCCAAGGCGGCAGCGGCCGCGACAACGCCGGCCGAAAGCAATTTGCGCGCAATCGTCATCATCAAGATCCTCTCCTCTCGCATTGGCCCGAAAATCGATGCGATTTTTCGGAAAGCACGATGCGTACACTCGAACCGCCAGAGCGTACTTTGTGCGTCCAAATGGATGCACGTCGCTCCAGGCCGCCTTCTTTCAATCGCCCGATTTCCAGACGATTGCAAGGCAGTGAGACATTGCTTTCGAACGAGGATGTTGAACTATCGAACGAGGATGTTGCGGAATTGCCATGGGTCGTTTTTGTCGAGGTCTTCCGGGAACAGCCCAGGGCGGTTGTCGAGCGGCGTCCAGTCGGTGTAATAGCCCTTGATCGGCCCGAGATAGGGCGACTGCACTTCCAGGCAGCGCCTGTAGTCCATCTCGTCCGCCTCGACGATGCCGGCCTCGGGATTTTCCAGCGCCCAGACCATGCCCGCCAGCACTGCCGACGTGACCTGCATGCCCGTGGCGTTTTGATAAGGCGCCAGCTTGCGCGCCTCCGCCAGCGACAGCTGCGAGCCGTACCAATAGGCGTTCTTGTCGTGGCCGTAGAGCAGCACGCCGAGTTCGTCGACACCGTCGACCAGTTCGTTTTCATCGAGCACGTGATGCACCGGTTGTGCCTTGCCGGCAGCGCCGAACATTTCGTGCAGCGACAGCACGGCGTCATTGCAGGGATGGTAGGCGTAGTGGCAGGTCGGACGATATTGGACCTTGCCCTTCTTGCCGCGCAGGGTGAAGAAGTCGGCGATCGAGATCGACTCGTTGTGCGTCACCAGGAAGCCATATTGCGGGCCCGGCGTCGGGCACCAGCTGCGCACACGCGTGTTGGCGCCCGGCTGCTCCAGATAGATTGCGGCCTTCGAGCCATGCTTGTGCTTCTTGCCGTTCTTCGGGATCCACGTCTCATGCGTGCCCCAGCCGAGCTCGGCCGGTTGAAGCCCTTCCGAGATGAAGCCTTCGACCGACCAGGTATTCCAGAACACGTTCATCGGCTTCGGCTTCTTGGTGCGCTGTGTGTCGCGCTCGGCGATGTGGATACCCTTGACGCCGGCCTTCTTCATCAGCCTGGCCCAAGCATCGCGATCGTGCTGCGCGGGCTCGGAGAATTGGAGGCCAAGATCGGTGGCGAGGTTGACCAGCGCCTGCTTGACGAACCACGAGACCATGCCTGGGTTGGCGCCGCAGGTGGAGATTGCGGTCGCCCCGCCGGGGTGCGCGCGCTTTTCTTCGATCATGGATTCGCGCAGCGCATAATTGGTGCGGCTGCCAGTGTCGGCCTTGGTGTCGAAATAGAAGCCGAGCCATGGCTCGACGACGGTGTCGATGTAAAGCACACCCAGCTTGCGACAGAGCCGCATCAAATCCACGGAGCCGGTGTCGACCGACAGGTTGACGCAAAAGCCCTGGCCACCGCCTTTGGTCAGCAGCGGCGTCAAAAGCTTCTTGTAGTTCTTGCTGGTCACCGCATCCTGCATGAAGGTGATATCGCGCTCGTCGAGCAGCTTGCGATCGGTATCGCGTGGGTCGATGACTGTCATGCGCGACTTGTCGAACTTGAAATGGCGCTCGATCAGCGGCAACGTTCCCCGTCCGATCGAGCCGAAGCCGATCATCACGACAGGGCCGGTGATCTCACCGTAAACGGGCCAGTTTTCATTCGCCATTTTATCGATTACTCCCTCAGATAGGCTGAAAAGCCGGGCAAACAGACGCAAAGCGGAGCATTTTTTTGCCCGACCGCCACGCGCTACAACCACAGATCATTGTCATAAACCAGCGAAAAGCCGCGAGCTACGCCGCATTCGTCATGTGGTTAAGGAGACGACCAGCCGCTGACGCCGGCCGTCATTCCCCTGTTGTCGAGTTGGCCCTTGTAGTCGCGTTGGGCAAAGTCGAGCGCCAGCAGTTGCGCGGCCGAAGATGCGGCGAGCATTGGCTCGTCGATGGTTCCGGATCCGGCCACAGCCCGGTGACACTCGGTAAGCGCCGCAGGTTCGGCCGAGAGGCCGAACACCCTGCGCATATCCCGATCCATTCACCCTCGCGGCAGATCGTGCGAGGTCACATCGGCGATTGCCTTGTTGACCCGGATCATTTCGATTTTCTCGCCGGGACGCATTATGCCGATCACCGTTTCGATGTCGGGACAGCCATTTTTGCGGCATGCCAGCTCCGTGACGGACACGACGACATCGTCATCGAGCCCGCAAGCCCTGCGAACCCAGAGCTTGATCTGGCTGGTCTTCTCCGGAACGGCAAACCCGCGGGGGGCGAGTGGGTTCGCGAGACGGTTCATATACAATCCCGTCCCGAAGACGAAAGCGCTCGGCCAGACAAATGCGAAAAAGGCGCGCTGCCGTCGGCCTTGCCCCTATGCATTCAGCGCCACGAGCGTGTCCATTTCGGCGCGGCATTTGAGGAAGCCGTCTTCAATCAGGCCTTTGGGCAGGTTGCGGCCGATAAATACCAGGCGGCTGACGCGCTTCTCCCCCGCTTTCCAGGGGCGCTGGTGGTCGCCTTCGAGCAGCATGTGGACGGCCTGAACGACAAAGCGGTGCTCATCGCCCTTGAACGCCAGGATGCCTTTCATGCGCAACATGTCGATGCCGAATTTCTGTGTGATCATCTGGATCCACGGCAAGAACTTGCGCGGATCGATCGAAGCTTCGGTGACGAGAGAGAAGCTGGTGACGTGATCGTCATGCACATGGTCGTGGCCCGCGTCGAGAAAGTCCGGCTCGACTTCGAGGACACGGTTCAAATCGAACGCGCCGCGATCCAGAACCTCGTCGAGTGGAACGTTGCAACGTATGGAATGCTTGATCGCAGCCGTCGGGTTGATCCTGCGGATGCGCGCCTCCACTGCCTTGAGTTCGGCCGGCGCCACCGGGTCGGTCTTGTTCAGTATGACGATATCGGCGAAGGCGAGTTGCTCCTGCGCCTCATGCGCATGATCCAGTTCGCCGAGGAGATGCTTGGCATCGGCGACGGTGATGATCGCGTCGAGTGTCGTCTTCTGCCTGACATCGTCGTCGACGAAGAAGGTCTGGGCGACGAGGGCGGGATCGGCAAGGCCGGTCGTCTCGATCAGGATGGCGTCGAAACGGTCCCTGCGCCGCATCAAGCTCTCAATGATCCGGATCAGGTCGCCGCGCACCGTGCAGCAGATGCAGCCGTTGTTCATCTCGAAGACTTCTTCGTCGGTATCGACGATGAGGTCGTTGTCGATGCCAATCTCGCCGAACTCGTTGACGATTACGGCGTAACGCTTGCCGTGCTGTTCGGACAGGATGCGGTTGAGCAGCGTCGTCTTGCCGGCGCCGAGGTAGCCGGTAAGAACCGTGACGGGCATTTTCTGGGAGGCTTCAAGCGGCATAGTCGTCTCCGGATGTTGGATTGTTGCGGATTTAAGCTGGGTCAGGCGCGAGCCGATTGGATCGCCCGTAGACGGAAGGCCGGCGTCTGTTCAATGCGCGCAAGCCTCGCATAGACCCGAAAGCTCCACCGTGGCCGAGTTGGTTTGGAAGCCCTGCCGTCGGGCAATCCGGCGCAGCACCCGCTCCAATGCCGGGTCATGAACCTCACTTGCCCGCCCGCAATTCGCGCAGATTGCAAAGGCGGCGCGGCCATGGGTGCCGCATTCGCTGTGGACGCAGAGCGCAAACGCGCTCAGGCTCTCGATCCGGTGAACCAGGCCCTGCTCGACGAGCCGATCCAGAGCGCGATAGATCTGTAGCGGTGAGCGGAGCCCTTCCTGGCGAAGAAGTCCAAGCAGTTCATAGGCCCCCATCGGCCTCTCGGAGCGCGTCAGCGCGTCGAGTACCAGCTGCTGGTTGCGTCCAGGCATCCGCTGTTCCCTCGTATTCCAGGCAGTTTTGAGCACAATGGCGGGCGTCAGTTATAGTATAACATTTTGGATTGACGAGCGTGATAACATAACATAACGGATCGTCAAGAGCGGGGCCGACTTTGAAGGCTCCCGCGGAGATCGAACGAAAGGCTGCCTGTGTGATCTTTCAAGACCTGATGCTTCAAGGCCTGACGCTGGGCCACAACAGCGCGCCGCGATGGGATCGCACGGCCCGGCGATCATTGTCAGCGGGTCACGATCCACATTCCCTTCTATCTCTGCCGGGACGCGCGGCTGCTCACGCGTCCCGGCGCATCTGCCACAGAACCGCTTGAACAAAGGAGTCGATCGAATGTCCAGGACGCTAAAACTCGCCGCCGTGATAGGCGCTTTAACATCGATGCCAATCGCTCCGTCGGTGGCCGCTGCCGAGAACCTCAGGGTTGTCGCCAGTTTCTCGATCATCGCCGATTTCGCCAAGAATGTCGGCGGCGATCGTGTCGACATCATCACGCTGGTCGGGCCGAATGGCGACGCCCATGTCTACGAACCGAAACCGGCCGACGCGGCAACCGTCGGTTCGGCCGACGTGGTGCTGGTCAACGGCCTCCAGTTCGAGGGTTTCCTCCAGCGTCTCGTCGAGGCGAGCGCCACCAAGGCGCCGATCGTGGAATTGACCAAAGGCGGCGAGGTGTTGCGCAACGCCGAGGAAGAAGGTCACCACGATCAGGATCAAGCCGCCGAGGGCGGGGAAAAACACGCCGCGGCGGAAGAGGGCCATGAGGAAGGGCACCATCATCACGGCGAGTCCGATCCCCATGCATGGCAGTCGGTGCACAATGCCGAACTCTATGTGAAGAACATCGCCGACGCCTTCTGTGCCGCCGATGCAGCCGGCTGTGACACTTATCGGGCCAATGCCGAATCATACGGCCAGCAGCTCGAGGCACTGGAAGCGGAGATCAAGGCTACCGTAGCTGAGATCCCCGAGGACAAGCGCACGATCATCACCTCCCACGACGCCTATGGCTATTTCGAACACGAATACGGCATAAAATTCCTGGCACCGGAGGGCGTCTCCACCGAATCCGAGGCGTCAGCCTCCGACGTCGCTGCCCTGATCAAACAGATCAGGCAAGACAAGGCTTCGGCAATCTTCGTGGAGAACGTCACCAATCCGCGCCTGATCGAGCAGATCGCCAGCGAGACGGGCCTGAAAGTCGGCGGTGAGCTCTACTCCGACGCCCTGTCGGATAAGAACGGTCCGGCTGCGACCTATCTCGAGATGATGCGGCACAACATCACGACGATCAAAGGCGCGATCCTCGGGAGCTGACCGCCAGCCCTGTGATGGAAAGGCGGAGCAATCCGCCTCTTCGTCGATCACAACGAGTTATGTAATAACATTCAAGGAGGATACCGTGAAGACAAATTGGGCGTCAGCCACGGCCATCGCGCTGCTTGTGTCCCTATCAACAAGTGCTGCCCATGCCGAGGAGGTGACCGCATGGCGCCTCTTCATCTCGGATCACGCGGACCCGAAGGTGACCGTAATCGATGCGATCGATGGCGAAAAGCTCGACACGTTCGAGATCAAAGGGCCGGCGTCGCTCCATCGCAGCGAAAGCGGCAGGACCGTGTTTGCCGTGCAGGGCTCGGCCGGCGTCGTTGCCGGGATCGCGAGCGGCATTTCCTTCGAGGACCACGGCGAGCACGGCGACATCGACGTCGAAGCGCCAAAGCTTGCCGGCGTCGAGATCACGGGCAAGAAGCCGTCGCATTTCGTCGAGCATGACGGAGACTTCGCCGTTTTTTCGACGGCGAGGGTGTCGTGCGCATCATCTCCGAGAAGTCGGTCCTGGAAGGCAAGCCGGATTTCAGGGAAGTGAAGACCGACGCGCCGCAGCATGGCGTCGCAGTCGCCTATGGCTCCCATGTCCTGCTGTCGGAGCCGAACCGGGAGAAGCCGGACGAACTCCCGGTCGGCATCAGGGTCGCTGACAAAGCCGGCGCGCCGATCGACCGCATCCACGCCTGCCCGGACCTCCACGGCGAGGCGTCTTCCGGCAACGTCCTGGCTTTCGCCTGTGCGACCGGCCTGCTTGTCGTCAGCCATGGCGACGGCAGCCCGGCGATCCGTCATCTGCCCTATGCCGAAAACCTGCCGGATGGCAAAACGACGACGCTGATCGGCGGCAGAGGCCTGCAATATTTCCTCGGCAACTACGGCGACGACAAGGTGGTGCTGATCGATCCGACGATCGAGAGCGACGCATTCCGGCTGATCAGCCTTCCGACCCGCCGCGTGCATTTCGCGGTCGACCCCGTTCGTCCGAAGTTCGCCTATGTCTTCACCGAGGACGGGCAGCTTCACCGGCTCGACGTGGTGAAGGGAGAGATCGCAAACTCGCTCAAGCTGACCGACCCCTATTCGATGGACGGTCACTGGAGCGATCCGAGGCCGCGTGTCGCGGTCGCCGGCGACAAGATCGTGGTCACTGACCCACTGCAAGGCGTGCTGCATGTCGTTGACGCGACGTCGTTCGAGAAAACCGGCGACATTGCCGTCGAAGGCAAGCCCTTCAACATCGTTTCCGTCGGCGGCTCCGGTCAGACCCACGAAGGCGAATAGTCGCTCCTCCCAAGCGGCTGCCGCGCGTCCGGCCCATTCCGTCTCGGGCCGGACGCATCTTCTCCAACTCGCAGGGGAACCATGCCGGTGCCTTTTCGGTTGAATTTCAGCCAAGCCGTGCCGGGATCAGTCCGCGCAGTGAATTGCCGACGAACAGCGCTTTGGCCGACTTCAGATCATCCAGGCTGTAGATTGCTTCGCGGGCGCGGCCTTCATCCAGCAATTCGCCGCGCAGGACGCCAGGCAGCAGGCCGCAATCGAGCCGCGGCGTTGCCAGCACGCCATCGCCGAAATCGGCAAACAGATTGGTGATCGTGCCCTCGCAGATTTCGCCACGCTCGTTGGCCAGCAGAACCTCGTCGGCCCGGCTGATCAAAAATTCGGCGCGCGCCCGCTGATAGATGTCCCGGCGGCTCGTCTTGTGGCGCAGCAGCGTGTCGCTTGATTGAAGCCGCACCCGCGCCAGTTGCAGCCTCCAGATCTTGTCGGCTGCGTGCGGCTCATAAGGCAGCGCCGAGACCGTCACCTTGCCGCTGCGCGACAGGACCAGGCGTGTGCGCAAGGCTATGTCCGGCCGGTCGACGGCGTTCTTGAGCATCTCGCCGACCTTCTGCGGATCGCAGGCAAAACCCAGTTCTGCCGCCGAGCCATAAAGGCGTGCCAAATGGCGGTCGAAACGGAGGAAGCCCTGGCCCGGCTGCCAGCGCATGGTTTCGATCAGCTCGAAATCGGGGGTGTTCCCGTCGCGTAGCGCGCTTTCAGCAGGCACTCCTGATACTCCTCCTCGGCCGTCGAATCGAAGACGACGCCGCCGCCGACATTGTAGACGGCCTCGCCGCCGGAAAAGAGCGATATGGTGCGGATCGCCACCGAAAAGCGCATCGTGCCGCCGGGCGCGATCCAGCCGATGGCGCCGCAATAGACGTCGCGAGGCGTGGCTTCCAGATCGTGCAGGATTTCCATGGCGCGGATTTTCGGGGCGCCGGTGATCGATCCGCATGGAAACAGCGCAGCGAATATCCGACGGATGCTGAGGTCGGGCAACAGCTTGGCCCGCACGCGGCTCACCATCTGGTGGACGGTCGGGTAGCTCTCGATGCGGAAAAGCTCCGGCACCTCCAGCGTGCCGACTTCGCTGATCAGCGAAATGTCGTTGCGCAGGAGATCGACGATCATCCGGTTCTCAGCCTGGTTCTTCTCGTCATTGAGCAAGAACGTCTTCAGCCGCTTGTCCTCCGCCTTGGTCGCGCCGCGCGGGGCGGTGCCCTTCATCGGATGCGTCTCGATCATGCCTGCGGCGTCGATCTCGAAGAACAGTTCCGGCGAACGCGACAAGACGACCGGATCGCCGAGCGCGATCAGCGCGCCGTATTTCACCGGCTGGCGCTCCGTTAGCGCATCGAAGGCGGCCAGCGGATCGCCCGACCACTGTGCATGAACCGGAAAGGTCAGATTGCCCTGATAGCAATCACCCTTGCGAATGTGATTGTGGAGCCGCGCAAAGCGTTTTGCGTAGTCTTCCGAAGTCCAGGCGGCCCTGGCGTTGAAGATCGGGCCGTTGGTCGACGGCGCGTTGCCGGGCACGACCGGCTGTTCGACAGGCGCGTCGAAGATCCCCAGGCAGACAAGCGGGGCGCGGCGTCCGCCCGGCAGCAGCGGAACGAGCTTCGGCTCGAGCAGGTAGCCGGCCTCGTAGGAGAAATAGCCGGCCAGCCATTTGCCGGCGTCATGCGCGGCCTGCGCAATGTCCAGCGCCGGCAGGAAATCCTCTGCCTCATGCGCCACGATGATGTCGGCCGGCTGGTCGAAGACGAGCTGATGTGCGCGCTCGTCATTTCGAAAAATTGCAGAGGGCAGGGGCATGGGACTCGGATGCTGCGATCGATGACGCCAGCTATCGCTCTATATGGCGGCTCGATCGCGCGCAATCGAGAGACCGGCGTCTCAAGACGCAAACGCAGCTTGATGCAAAAGCAAACCGGCGGCACCTCGCGGGCGTCGCCGGTCCCTTATGTGCTCGATGCCGGCAGGCAATTCAGGTGTTGCTCCCGGTCCCCGCGGTCGGGAAGCGGCGCGCGAATTCCTCCTCATCGCCGGCGGCAAGCAGTTTCGCCTGCTCGATCCAGCGCTCACGCTCGATGCGGCCGTCGAAGTTCAACGTCTCCTCGATCCGCTTGACGTCGGCGGCCGTCCAGGCGGCGATTTGCGCATAGGTCGTCACTCCGAGCCCGTGGAGCAATCGCTCGTTGGCCGGACCGATGCCGATCAGGCGGCGCAGATTGCTGGCTTTGCCCACCGCCGCCTTTGTTGTCGCGGCTTTCTTTGCCGCTGGCGCAGCGCTCTTTGGTGCAGCACTGGTTTTCGATGCGGGAGGTTTTGGCGCACTTGCCTGCGACGGACTCGCTTTCGATGCACTGGCCTTCGGCGCGGCTGCCGCCTTCCCGGCCGCCGGTTTCTTGGACGTGGTCTTTGCTGGCCCGGACGTTGCCGGCCCGGTCTTGGCCGGCGTCGCCTTAGCGGGCGTCGTCTTGGCGGGCGTCGTGTTGGCCGGCGCGGATGTCGCCATCAACGCCGGCGGCGCCGGGATTGCTGCCTTTGTCGCACCGGTCTTGGTGCCTTGCGCCTCGCCCAACTGGCGCTCCAGGTCGGCGCGGGCGCCGCGGCATACTTCCAGCTCACGGGTCAGGCGGTCGGAGTCGGCGCGCAGCCTGTCGCGCTCGCTGCGGGTGCGGTCCATGTCACCGCGCAGGCTGTCGAGATCGCCACGCGGGCGTCCCCAGATGAACCAGCCAGCCAACACACCTACCAGGAACGCCAGGAGCATGTAGAAAAAAGTGCCCATTGTCTCTCTCCAGTCCGATCCATCTGCCGTGGCCTGGGACCTTGGCACAAGGACCATTCAATGGTGGCTCCGCTGCTCGTGGAACAGCCGGCTTAAATCGCGCTGTCGGCGACCGGTTTTCCTGCCATGGCCAACGGCGCTGTCGCAATCGTCGAAGCGCCGTGACCGGCCGAAGATTTGGCCGCGCCGACTGAGCTTGAGGCGGGACGCTATCATACAGCTTCCGGAAAGCTAACGGAAAAATTCCACGGAGAGTTATTTAAGAACAGGTATTTAGCGCAAGAATAGAACGGCCCTCAATATGCACTGCGGCTAAACTGTTCTGTCGAACCCGGCTGTTCAGCGCTGTGCGTCAATTGTCCAAAGCTTCGAGCTCGTCGATCAGCCCGCCGATCACGCCAAGTCCGATCTGCCAGAAAGCAGGATCGGTGGCATCAAGACCGAAGGGAGCCAGGAGCTCGGAATGATGCTTGGTGCCGCCGGCGCGCAGCATGGCAAAATATTTGTCCTGAAAGCCACGCTCTGCATTCTGATAGACCGCATAGAGCGAATTCACCAGGCAGTCGCCGAACGCATAGGCGTAGACGTAGAAAGGCGAATGGATGAAGTGTGGAATATAGCTCCAGAAGACCTCGTAACCCTCGCGCAGCTTGATCGCCGGCCCGAGGCTTTCCGCCTGCACCTCCAGCCAGAACTGGCCGAGCCTGTCCGATGTCAACTCGCCGTTTTTGCGCTCGGCATGCACCTTGCGCTCGAACTCGTAGAAAGCGATCTGGCGCACGACCGTGTTGATCATGTCCTCGACCTTCTGGGCAAGCATGGCCTTGCGCTCGCGCTTGTCGGTGGTCTGGTCCAGCAGCGAGCGGAACGTCAGCATCTCGCCGAAGACGGACGCCGTCTCGGCCAGTGTCAGCGGCGTCGAGGCCATCAGCGCGCCCTGGCTTGCGGCGAGCACCTGATGCACGCCGTGGCCAAGCTCATGCGCCAGCGTCATCACGTCGCGCGGCTTGCCCATGTAGTTGAGCAGGACATAGGGATGCGCCGACGGCACGGTCGGATGCGCGAAGGCGCCCGGCGACTTGCCAGGCCTTACCGGCGCGTCGATCCAGTTGCGGTCGAAGAAAACCCGGGCAATCTCGGCCATGTCAGGTGAAAAGCGCTGATAGGCGGAAAGCACCGTGTTCTTCGCCTCGTCCCAGCCGATGATCGCTTGCGGGGTCTCCGGCAACGGCGCGTTGCGGTCCCAGTGGTTCATCACTTCCATGCCGAGCCAGCGCGCCTTCATCGCGTAGTAGCGGTGTGACAGGCGCGGGTAAGCGTCACGAACGGCTGAGGCCAGCGCATCCACCACGCTGCGCTCGACGCGGTTGGCGAGATGACGCGAATCGGCAATGTCGGCGAAGCCGCGCCAGCGGTCGGAAATCTCCTTGTCCTTGGCCAGCGTGTTGGTGATCAGCGTGAAAATGCGCAGATTCTTGCGGAAGGTTGCGGCCAGCGCTTCAGAAGCCCGGCGGCGCACCTCGCCATCGGCGTGCTGGAGGCGGTTCAGCGCCGGCTCCAGGGTCAGCTCTTCGCCATCGATGTCGAAGCGCAGGTCGGTCATCGTCTCGTCGAACAAGCGGTTCCAGGCGCCGCGTCCGGTAATCGACTTCTCGTGGAGAAGCTGCTCGACCCGGTCTTCGAGCTGGTAGGGTTTGTCCATGCGCAGATCAAGCACCCACGGCCGGTAGTGAGCGAAGGCGGGATCGGCAGCAAGCGCGGTTTCGATCGCGGCATCGTCGACAAGATTCAGTTCGAGCGCGAAAAACAGAAGATGCGCGCTGGCGTCGGTCATCTTCTCCTGAATGTCGCCATAGAGCTTGGCGCGCTGCGGATCCGCGGTGTTGCCGGCGTAGATCAGTCCGGCATAGGAGACGATCCGGCCAATCAGTTCCTCCAGCGCCTCATAGGCGGCAAGCGCCTCGCCCAGCCTGCCGCTGTCGGCACGCTCCGCCTCGGCGGCGAGCGTGCCTTTCCAGCGGCTCTCGAAGCTGATGGCATCGGCGATCGCCTTTGAAATGTCGCGTTTCAGCTCGGGAGCGCCCATGCCCGAATAGAGATCGGCGAGATCCCATTCCGGCAGATCACCGAGCTCCGCCGCGCCCTGACCGGACGCCGCCGCCGCAAGCTGCCGACTAAAAACCATGCTCATTGCCGACACTTTCCAGTTTGTCAAAGGGCCAAAGAATCAAGGGGATGAGAAAGCCGGTCAAATCCTAAGCAATTCGTTCACCGGGTTTTTTGAAATCTTATTTAGAACCCTGTGCCAGGATGATCCATAGGGTTCCCCATTGGGTGGGCACAGTGGGGTGGGCATATTGGGCGAGCATCGTTGAACCAGTCATGACAGGTTCCATACTCATAGTCGATGACGATCCCGTGCAGCGCAGGCTGCTCGAGGCGGCGGTGACGAAATTCGGCCACAGCGCGATCATCACGGATGGCGGCGAGGCCGGTCTCGATGCGCTCGACGGGCCCAAGGCGCGCGACGTGTCGGTGGTCATCCTCGACCTCGTCATGCCGGGCCTCGACGGCATCGGCGTGCTGAAGGCGATGCGTGAGCGCGGCATCCAGGTCCCGGTCATCGTACAAACCGCCCAGGGCGGCATCGAAACCGTCGTTTCGGCCATGCGTCACGGTGCTTTCGATTTCGTCGTCAAGCCGGCATCTCCCGACAGGCTGCAGGCATCGATCGGCAACGCGCTCAAAGTCGAGGCGGTCGAGGGGGAAGTGAAGCGCACGTCGCGGCGGCGCGGCGGCCATCTGACCTTCAAGGACATGATCACGCACAGCCCGGCAATGGACCGGGTGATCCGTCTCGGCCAGAAGGCGGCCGCGTCAAACATCCCGATCCTTATCGAGGGCGAATCCGGTGTCGGCAAGGAGTTGGTGGCGCGCGCCATCCAGGGCAGCGGCGATCGCCGCTCAAAACCGTTCGTCACCGTCAATTGCGGCGCCATCCCCGACAATCTGGTCGAATCGATCCTGTTCGGCCACGAGAAGGGCTCGTTCACCGGCGCCACCGAAAAACACACCGGCAAGTTCGTCGAGGCGCATTCGGGCACGCTCTTCCTCGACGAGATCGGCGACCTGCCGCTCGACGTGCAGGTCAAGCTGCTGCGCGCCGTGCAGGACGGTGAGGTCGATCCGGTCGGCGGGCGTTCGACCGTCAGGGTCGACATCAGGCTGATCTCGGCGACACACCGCAATCTTCTGCAGCAGGTCAAGGACGGCAAGTTCCGCGAGGATCTGTTCTACCGCCTGAACGTCTATCCGATCTTCGTGCCGCCGCTGCGCGATCGTCGCGACGACATTCCGTATTTGGTCGAGCATTTTCTGGAGAAGGTCGCGCCCAGCGGTCCACGTCATCGCCTGCACGGCATTTCGGCTGCGGCGCTCGCCATGCTGCAGGCCTATGACTGGCCGGGAAACATCCGCCAGCTGGAAAACGCCGTCTTCCGGGCCTCGGTGCTTTGTGAAGGCGATGTGCTGACCGAGGAGGAGTTTCCGCAGATCCGGGCGCAGGTCGAGGGCACCGTCAACCTCGATGCGCATGACTGGTTGCCCGCGTTGCCTTTGGTCACCGAGCCGCTGGGCGAGGGCGCCAATAATGGCATCGCTGTGACCGAGCTCGATCCGCCTGCCTGGCAGCAGCCCCGCTTCGGCACGCTGCGGGCGCTGGACGAACGCGGCAATGTGCGGGCGCTGGCCGATGTCGAACTCGAAATGATCAAGCTCGCCATCGACCATTATAGCGGCCAGATGAGCGAAGTTGCCCGCCGCCTCGGCATCGGCCGCTCGACGCTCTACAGGAAGCTCAAGGAATATGGCATCGATCCGGAAACGGGCCGTATCGACCGGCTTGCGTCCTGACAGGCAAGCCCGGACCAGCTTGCCAACCTGGCATCAGGACAATCGACAGTCGCGAATCGGGCGTGACGCGGTCGGGCGACGCGCTTGCCGGCAGTATTCACGCATTGAGGCGTCTGGTAACAGATCGTGTTCAGGCAAAGCCAGAAACATGATCTAAACCAGCAGTTTACCAAGAAACCCCGTGCAATATTTTTGACGGGATATCGCCACGGTGTTACCGCATTTCGGCTTCAATAAGCGATGATTAACCATTAGGATCGATATTCGGATGTGAACACCACCGCATCCGTTGGTCAAATCCGGGGACAAACGGCAGCCTGCAAGGCCTTTTGATTTGAACAAAGTCGAACGACACACAAACGGGCGGCACTATCACATGAGCGCCTGGCCGAGATGGCTGGCAGCGGTGATTCTCGCCTTTGGCTTCCTTGCAGCGGCTGCGACCGGCGCCAGCGCCCAGACACGTTCGCTGAAACTCTACAACCTGCACACCAAAGAGAAGGCGGAGATCGTCTTCAAGCGCGGCGGCCGTTACGATCAGGCGGGTCTGAAAAAGATCAACGTCATCCTGCGCGACTGGCGCCGCAACGAGCCGACCAAGATGGATCCGCGCCTGCTCGACCTGGTCTGGGAGGCTTACCGGCAGAGCGGCGCCCGCGACTATATCCAGGTCGTGTGCGGTTATCGCTCGTCGTCGACGAACTCGATGCTGCGCAGCCGCAGCAGGGGCGTTGCCAAGAAAAGCCAGCATACGCTCGGCAAGGCCATGGACTTCTACATTCCCGGCGTGCCGCTGAAGAAACTGCGCGACATCGGTCTGCGGATGCAGGGTGGCGGCGTCGGTTATTATCCGAGGTCCGGCTCGCCCTTTGTCCACATGGATGTCGGCAATGTGCGGCACTGGCCTGGCATCAGCCGCCAGGAACTGGCGCGCGTGTTCCCCAACGGCAAGACGCTGCATGTGCCGAGCGACGGCAAGCCGTTGCCCGGCTATTCACAGGCGCTCGCCTCGTACAAGGCGCGCAAGGGCGCCGGCGCTCCCGCCATCGAAATGGCCAGCGCAGGTGGCGGTGCCAAAAGATCCGGCGGTCTGCTGGCGGCTTTCTTCGGCGGCGGTGAAGACGAGGCCGATGACAGCGCCGATGTGGTGGCCGCGCCAACGCCGAAGTCAACCAATGTGAAGGCGGCGAGCGTGAAGCTGGCGAATGCCAAGCCGGCGCCGGCCGCCAGGAACAGCAAGCTTCCGGGCATTGCCATCGTGTCGCCTGAGGATGCGAAGCGCGCCGAGATACCGCAAATCGCCGATGCGCCTGCTCCGGAACCGGAGGAGGACACGCCGGAAACGATCATCGCGGCGCTGCCGGCGCGCAGCGTGCCGCTGCCCGATTTCGCCCCGCGGCCGAAGGCCGATGTCGCTCAGCCGCCCGAAAACGTTCCGTTCGACGTGGCGGATGCCACCGCCACCACCGAACAGGCGGTGACGACCGCGCAAGCGCCGGCGAACGCTCCCTTCGGCATGACCGAACCGTCCGTTGTCGCCGATGCGGCGCAGGTTGCCGCCAACAACATTCCGTTGCCGACCTGGCGCCCCAATCACTCGTTGCCGGCCGACCTTGCAGCGGCCGACCTTGCGCCGCAGGACAAGGCTGTGCTTCTGGCGCTGGCGGATACCGCCGGGCACGGCAAGACCGCTACCGATGTGTTCTCGGTGCTGCCGTCGGCTCGGCCCGATCTGGCCCAGCCCGAATTGGCCCAGCCTGACCAGGTCCAGTCTGCCGCAGTCCAGTCTGACGCGGTCAAAGCCGTCCTCGAACGGGTCAGCGCAACCGACGAATACCAGGTCGCTTCGCTCTCCCAGCCAAGCGCAGTCCTCGGTGAGCTGGCGAAGGGCAATGCCGCATCGCCGCGTGAGGCTGTCTTTGCCCGCCCGGCTGGCTCCGATCCGGCTGCGGCGATCGGCACGGGTGTGAAGACCACCCGCAAGGCAGCCAGGGCAACCGCCCGTGACCTGAAGCCTGGTCCCAAGTCCGTGGTAGTCGCCGCCGAGCCGACGGCGGCGCGCTGGGCGTTGAACAGCGGCGAGAATGTCGCCACCGTCTCCAGCGCGACGACGGCGCAGCGCTACGCCTACAATATCGTGCACACGCCCCCAACCGAAGTCTATACCGTGGGCTTCCAGGCGGACGATCAGTTGGCCGATGCCAACCGGTTCACCGGCAAAGCCGTCAAGTTCCTGTCGGTCGCCCGCTTCAGGACCGAGTAGCGGATCGACCAACCAATAAAAAAAGCCGCGCCGGTAACCCGCGCGGCTTTTTTTTATGCATGTCGTTATGCCAGAACCGCGGCATCCTTGTGCGCGGGCATGCATTGGTCTGCTTGGGGTGAGAGTTGTCTCTATCGCCCTAGCTTGCTCGCGGCGCGCGCCAGGGCTTCGATTTCGTCCCATTTGCCGGCCTTGACCAAATCGTCCGGCGCCACCCAGGAGCCGCCGACGCAGATGACGTTGGGCAAGCTCAGATAGTCGCTGGCGTTCTTGTCGGTGATGCCGCCGGTCGGGCAGAATTGGACATCGGCGAGCGGCGAGGCGAATGCCTTGAGCGAGGCGATGCCGCCCGACTGTTCTGCCGGGAAGAATTTCAGGAAGCGCAGGCCTGCCTCGCGGGCGGCCATGATCTCACCGGGCGTGATGGCGCCGGGCAGCAACGGAACATCGCTGTCCTTCGCCGCCGCCAGAAGCTCGCGGGTGATGCCGGGGCTGACGATGAACTTCGATCCGGCTGCCGCCGCCGCGTCGAACTGGCTGATGTCCAGAATGGTGCCGGCGCCGACGATGGCGTCCTCGACCTCGCTTGCCACGAGCCGGATCGCCTTGAGCGCATCAGCGGTCCGCAGCGTGATCTCGATCGCCGGCAGGCCGCCGCGCGCCAGCGCGCGCGCCAGCGGCACGGCATCGGCGAGATTGGCGATCTTCAGCACCGGGATAACCGGTTGGCCGTTGAGGAGCGACAGGAGCTTTTCGGTCTTGCTGGGCATTTGTCGTCTCTCCGGTATTGATCCGTTCAATCGGTTAGCAGAAGGCCGGTTTTCTGTCCACGAAGCGAGGCGTGTCGCGATGTCACGCGCTGCCGGCAAGTCCGTCAGACCGGCCGTCAAAGGCCACCAAAGGAGAAGCTGCTCCGCGCGCCGGCCTTGTATCGGCTTTCATGAGCGATTAGTGGCTTCGGCGATGACACTGCCCAATCAACCCCTGCGCGTTGCCGCGCTCTACAGGTTTGCCCGGCTCGACGACTTCGAGGCGTTGCGCGCGCCGCTCGCCGCCTTTTGCTGCGGACGCGGTATCAAGGGCACGCTGCTGCTGGCGCATGAGGGCATCAACGGCACGGTCGCCGGCAGCGAAGCTGACATAGCCGCGCTCATCGATCATCTCGAATCCATCGAAGGTCTCGCCGGTCTCGAGGTCAAGTACAGCAGCGCCGCGCAGATGCCGTTTCACCGCATGAAGGTGCGGCTGAAGCGCGAGATCGTCACCATGGGTGTTGGGGATCTCGATCCGGCGGCAAGCGCCGGCACCTATGTCGCACCGGCCGACTGGAACGCGCTGATATCGGATGTGGACACGATCGTCATCGACACGCGCAACGCCTACGAAGTATCGATCGGTACGTTCAAGGGAGCGGTCGACCCCGCGACAACGAGCTTTCGCGAATTCCCGGCCTGGGTCGAGCAGCATCGGGCCGAGCTCGTCGGCCGCAAGGTGGCCATGTTCTGCACCGGCGGCATACGCTGCGAGAAGGCAACGGCCTATGTGAAGTCGCTCGGCTTCGAGGATGTGTTCCATCTCAAGGGCGGTATCCTGAAATATCTCGAAGAGGTGCCTGCCGAGCAAAGCCTCTGGCAGGGCGAGTGCTTCGTCTTCGACGAACGCGTCTCGGTGTCGCACGGCTTGATGGAGGGTGAGGCCGAACTTTGCCGCGCCTGCCGGCATCCGCTGACCGGGCAGGACCTGCTGTCGTCGACATACGCCGCCGGTATCTCATGCCCGCATTGCTACGATGCCCGTTCCGACGAGGATCGCGCCCGCTACGCCGAGCGTCAACGCCAGGTCGAGCTGGCGCAAGCGCAAGGCAGGGCTCCGCACATCGGACGTTAAAGCGACGTGCGTCCGCTTGGACGCACAAAGTACGCTCTAACATTTTGAATCCATAAATCGTGCCTTCCGAAAATCGATTCCGATTTTCGGCCCAACGCGTTGGACAAGGCAGATCCTGACATCATCTCGTTTGTGCCATCACCGGCAAAGCGCCCATCCGTCATTGTAATGTCCATATGCGGGGCCTACCTGTTCAACGTCCGAAAACCTGCCCGGCGCTTTCGGCCGGCCAATTCTGGAGGCATTGATGTTCGATCCCAAGAAGCTCCTCAACGATCTGCTCGGCTCGCAAATTCCCGGAACCGGGTCGACCGTGCGCGACAAAGGGGGTCAGGCGGTGCAGATGGCCAAGGACAATCCGCTGGCCGCTGGCGCGCTGGCCGCGGTGCTGCTCGGAACCGGCGCTGGCCGTCAGGTCGCCGGCACTGCGGTGAAGCTCGGCGGCCTGGCCGTGGTCGGCGGCCTCGCCTACAAGGCCTACCAGAACTACAAGAACGGCAAGGCGCCGGCTGAAACGCAAGTTGCCGGTGAACCGGAATTGCTGCCGCCGCCCGCCGACACCAGCTTTCATCCCTCGCAGGCCCCGCAAGGCGAGGACGAATTCACGCTGACGCTGGTGCGCGCGATGATTTCGGCGGCGAAGGCCGACGGCCATATCGACGACGACGAACGGCAAAAGATCGCCGGCAAGCTCAGCCTCGCGGGCATCGACGCCGACGCGGAGAAATTCCTGTTGTCGGAACTGGAAAGGCCGCTCGACCTGGATACGCTGGTCGCCGGCGCCCAAACCGACGCCCAGAAGCTCGAGCTCTACACCGCCTCGCGCCTCGCCATCGATCCGAATACACGTGCCGAACGCGGCTATCTCGATCTGCTCGCCGGCCGCCTCAGCTTGCCCGATGCACTGCTCGACCATGTCGAGGCGACGGTGTCGGCGGCAAAAGTGCCGGCGCCAGAGGTGCCGGGATCGGGCAAGGCAACCGTCAATTCGCGCTGGTAGGCTTCAGGGCCGCGGAGAGCGGCAATCCGGCGTGCTTTCGCGTTAATCTCTCGTTTACCCAGGAAGCGCATGATTTTAAGCAGTCGGATCGGCTTTCCTCCTCCCAGCCGGTTCAGATCAGGGCGGCCGCCAATGGCCGCCCTTTTCGTCAGAGCCGGTTAGCGCATGAGCCGAAATCGGAATCGATTTTTGCAGGCGATCATGCGCAAATTCAAAATTGCTCAAAATCATGGTGCTATAGCGTCCTCGCGGGCATGCGGCGCTATAGGAGGACAGTTATGACAGACTACAAAACGGCCATCGTCACTGGCGCCGGCACGGGCATCGGCAAAGCCGTCGCAACGGCGCTGCTCAGGGCCGGCTGGAATACGGTGCTCTGCGGACGCCGCAAGCCGGTGCTGAACAAGGCAATCGCTGAGGCCGGATCGACACAAGCCAAGGCGCTGGCGGTCGCCTGCGACATCAGCAAGGCCGACCAGGTCGACGATCTGTTCGAGACGGTGGCGGCGGCTTTCGGTCGTGTCGACCTGCTCTTCAACAATGCCGGCACGGGCTACAAGTCGACATTGATCGACGAGATCCCCGTCGAGGTGTGGAACGAAATTGTCGGGGTCAATCTCACCGGCTCGTTCCTGTGCGCCCGCGCCGCCTTCGGCGCCATGCGCAGGCAACAGCCGATGGGCGGCCGCATCATCAACAACGGCTCGGTGTCTGCCTACGCACCGCGTCCGGGTTCAGTGCCCTACACCGCGACCAAGCACGCCATTACCGGGCTGACCAAGACGCTGGCCCTGGACGGCCGGCCTTATGACATCGCCTGCGGCCAGATCGACATCGGCAACGCCTTGACCGACATGGCGCAGGCGATGACGGTCGGAGTACCGCAAGCCAATGGCTCCATCGCCGCCGAAGCGGTGATGGATGTCCAGCAGGTCGCCAATGCCGTCCTCCATATGGCCAGCCTGCCGCTCGACGCCAACGTGCTGTTCATGACCGTGATGGCGACGAAGATGCCGTATGTCGGGCGAGGGTGAGCGGCCGGTTCGCGTCAGCGAATTCATCGTGCCACTGGCACGATGAAAGGCCGGCGAACGCCGGGAGGACCCGGGCGGACGGCGTTCAATTTTGGCTAATGCATGTCGCGCAAAAGGGCGCAGCGGTTTTGCGATAACGACATGCATAAAACAAGAACTAAAGCGCGTCGCATCCTTCAAACGCGATGCGCTTTAGGACTGCGTCACCGAAAGCGGCACGCCTGGAAGATATAGCGAAATAGGGCGGATTTCGTAGACGGCGGTCGGATTGACACGGCGAAAGTCGCGCGCAATCGCGATCGCGGCGTCGCGCGTGGCGCAGTCGACGACGTATAGTCCCAACAATTGCTCCTTGGTCTCGGCGAAGGGTCCGTCAATGACAATTCCGGCGCCCGGCCCGCGCAAGGTGCACGCGTCTTGGGTCGCCCCGAGCCGCGCGGCCGGGCCGAGGCTGCCATCCCGGTAAAGCCGTTCGTGGATATTGAGCAGGTCGGCCATCAGCGCCGCGTCCTCCTCCGGCGTCAGCGCCGTGACCACTTCTTCCACGTGATAGGCAAGGATGGCATAGAACATCTGACATCTCCTTTCGTCGGTCGCGTACCCGCCCTCACTTGCCCAGAAACGCCTTGATCCGTTCCAGCGCGCGCAGGATGTTCTCTTCGGAATTGGCGTAGGACAGCCTGATATAGCCTTCACCGAGAACGCCGAAATCAGGTCCGCCGATCAGCGCCACGCCGGCATCCTCAAGCAAAGCCGAGGCGAGCTTCTTGGCCTTCCAGCCGGTTTTTGAGACATTGGGGAAGGCATAGAACGCGCCTTTCGGCGTGATGCAGGAAACGCCCGGCAAAGCGTTCAGCCCTTCGACCACGACATTCCTGCGGCGGTCGAAGGCGCGCATCATCTTGTCGACGTCGTCCTGCGGACCGTCGATGGCCGCGATGCCGGCATACTGGCTCGGCGCATTGACGCAGGACCAGCAATTGACCGCCAGCTTGCGCACCTTGTCGTAGAGGTGGGCGCCCTTGTCGCCGTTCGGCCAGATCGACCAGCCCATGCGCCAGCCGGTCATCGCCCAGGTCTTCGACCAGCCGTTGAGCACGATCAGTCGGTCGCGGATTTCGGGGAAATTGAGCAGCGAGAAGTGCGTCTCGCCGTCATAGGTCATCACGTCGTAGATCTCGTCGGAGAGGATGGCGACGTCCGGGTGCGCTTCCAGCCCCTTGACCAGCTTCTCGATCTCGGCGCGCGGGGTGACCCCGCCGGTCGGGTTGGCCGGCGAGTTGAGGATGAGCAGCCTGGTCTTCGGCGTGATGAGCGCCAGCGTCTCCTGCGCCGAGAAGGCAAAGCCGTTCTCCTCGCGCATCGGCACCGGTATCGGAGCAGCACCGGTGAACTCGATCATCGAGCGATAGATGGGAAAGCCGGGATCGGGATAGAGGATCTCGGCGCCCGGTTCGCCGAACATCAGGATAGCGGCGAACATGGTCGGCTTGCCGCCGGGCAGGATCATCACCGCCTCGGGCGACACCTCCACACCGGTTGTGGTCAGCGTGCGGCGCACCACCGCCTCGCGTGTCGCCAGCAGGCCGTTGGCCGGCGTATAGCCGTGATGGCCGTCACGCAGCGCCTTGATCGCGGCCTCGACGATGTGCTGCGGCGTCTTGAAGTCGGGCTGGCCGATGCCGAGATTGACGATATCGCGGCCCTGATGGGCGAGCGCGGTGGCACGAGCCAGCACCGCAAAGGCGTTTTCCTCGCCGAGACGATCGAAGGCCGAAATCGTGTGGAGCATTTTTCCCGTCCCTGTGGTTCTTTCACCGAGCGAGCGTTTTTGTGAGCGTCCTTTCGCAAAAGTCAAACGGATTGGAGCTTTGGGTGTCGGAAAATCTCAAGAATTGGCAACCGCGCCCGCGGCCGGAGCGCAAGGTGCTGGAGGGGCGCACTGTCAGGCTTGAGCCGCTGAGTTCCGAAAATCATGGCGACGGCCTGTTTGACGCGTCGTCGGTGCCTGATGTCGACGGCCGCTTCGCTTGGCTGCCCGATTATCCGCCGCAGACCCGCGCCGCCTTCCAGCCGTGGCTGGACAAGGCCGAAGCCAGCGAGGACCCACTGTTCTTCACCGTCATCGACAAGGCCAGCGGCAAGGTCGCCGGACGCCAGACGCTGATGCGCATCGACCCTGCCTATGGCGTCATCGAGATCGGCAACATCTATTGGGGTCCGCTGATCTCGCGCAAGCCGGCGGCGACGGAAGCGCAATTCCTGTTCATGAAATACATCTTCGACGAGCTTGGCTATCGCCGCTACGAATGGAAATGCAACAACCGCAACGAGCCGTCGAAGCGCGCGGCGGAGCGTTTCGGCTTCAAGTTCGAGGGCATTTTCCGCCAGCATCTTGTGGTCAAGGGCGAAAACCGCGATACCGCGTGGTACTCGATCATCGACAAGGAGTGGCCGGCACTGCGCAGAGCCTATGAGGCATGGCTCGATCCGGGCAATTTCGATGGCGACGGCCGGCAGAAGCGACGGCTCGAGAATTTCCGCGCCGAGTTCGGCGCCTGACCATGATCCGGGACCACGATCCCGAAAAGTGAAGGCCGAGTTTTCGGGCAAAGATCATGGTCAAACAAGAACACAGAGCCTCCCTCCCGATTCTGCTGGGATGGATCAGCTCTGACAGGAGTTCGCAGATGGCGCATGGTTCGCAAGGGGATGGTCACAGCCACGGCGCCGGTCATGTGCACGGCTCGACCGACAAGAAACGCGTGCTGATCGCCGCCTGCCTGACCGCCGGCTTCATGATCGTAGAGGCGCTTGGCGGTCTCTTGACGGGATCGCTGGCGCTTCTGGCGGATGCCGGCCACATGCTCGCCGACTGTATCGCGCTCGGGCTTGCCTGGTATGCTTTTCATCTGGCCGGCCGGCCGGCCACGGTTCGCCTCACCTACGGTTTCGGCCGGGTCAAGACGCTGGTCGCCTATACCAACGGCATCGCCATCTTCGCCATTGCGCTGTGGATCATCTATGAGGCCTGGGAACGCATGCTGACGCCTGCGCCCGTGCTCGGCGGGCCGATGCTGGTCGTCGCGATCGCCGGTCTGCTGGTCAATATCGGCTGCTTCTTCGTGCTGCATGGCGGCGACCGCGACAGCCTGAACATGCGCGGTGCCATCCTGCACGTGCTCGGCGATCTGCTTGGCTCGGCGGCGGCGATCATCGCTGCGCTGATCATCCTGGCGACCGGCTGGACGCCTATCGATCCGATCCTGTCCGTCCTTGTCTCGCTGCTGATCCTGTCCACCGCCTGGTCGTTGATGCGCGAAGCAGCCCATGTCCTGCTCGAAGGCGTGCCGGCGAGCCTCGATCGCGACCTGATCGCCAGGGACATAGAAGGGACGGTGAACGGCGTGCGCGAGGTGCATCACATGCATGTCTGGTCGCTTGACGGGTCAAGCAACATGGCGACCTTGCATGCTTGCCTCAACGATGGCGTCGATGCCCACCAAGCGGTCAGCGCCATCAAGAAGCGGCTTGCCGCGCATGGCATTGCCCACGCCACCGTAGAACCGGAATTCGGCCATTGCGCCGATGATAAGCATGATGGCGAGCACGACCATGTGCATGATGCGGCTCCGCATCATCGCCACTATCACTGATCCCAGGAGTTCCATGGCATGGTAACGAAGTTGACGAATCCCCGCCGTGTCCGGGCCGCGTGATGGATCGTGACACGCGCAATGCGGCGATCGGCGCACTCTGGGTGCTGCTGCTGTTCGGCATCGCCGCCTACTATTTGCCAACCGTGATGCTGGCGGTCGGCCGCGTGTCGACCATTCTTGCCGCTATTATTGCCGCTGTCTTCATGGTGGCCATTTTCGTCGTGTTTTGGCTGCGTGGCCGCAGCCAGCGCAAAAAGGATCATTGATATGCGTGTTTTGATTACCGGCGCGGCAGGCATGGTCGGCCGCAAGCTCATCGCCCGGCTGGCGAAGGACGGAACGCTCAGCGGCCGGAAGGTCGCCGCGCTCGACCTTCACGACATCGTGCCGCCGCAGGCGCCGACACTGGATGGCGTCGACGTCACCATCCATACAGGCGATCTCGCCGCGGCGAGCGCGATGGAACGGCTGGTCGCGTCGCGCCCAGACGTGATCTTTCATCTCGCCGGCGTCGTGTCGGGCGAGGCGGAGGCCAATTTCGACCTCGGCTATCGCGTCAATCTCGACGGCACAAGGGCGCTGTTCGATGCCATAAGACTGGCGGGGTTTGCGCCGCGCGTCGTCTTCACGTCGTCGATCGCCGTGTTCGGCGCACCGTTTCCGGACATTATATCAGATGAATTCCACCCGACGCCATTGACCTCCTACGGCACGCAGAAGCTGATGGGAGAAGCGCTGCTCGCCGATTATACGCGGCGCGGCTTCTTCGATGGCATCGGCATCAGGCTGCCGACCATCTGCGTCAGGCCGGGCAAGCCCAACAAGGCGGCTTCGGGCTTTTTCTCCGGCATCATCCGCGAGCCGTTGAACGGCCAGGAGGCGATATTGCCGGTGCCGCGCTCTGTCGTGCACACCCACGCCAGCCCGCGCTCGGCGGTGAATTTTTTGATCCACGCAGCAGGGATCGACGGCAGCGCCGTCGGGCCGCGCCGCAATCTGACGATGCCCGGTGTCGCCGTCACGGTCGGTGAGCAGATCGAGGCCCTGGAACGCATTGCCGGCGCCAAGGCGGTGAAACTGATCCGCGAGGAGCCCGACGATACGATCTGGGCGATCGTCAAGGGCTGGCCGACACGGTTCGAGGCGCGGCGGTCGAGGGAGCTTGGCTTTGCCGCCGAAACCAGCTTCGACGACATCATCCGCGCCCATATCGAGGACGAGTTGGACGGGAAGATCTAACTTGCGTTGATGTTCGGGTCTTTCCAGTACTACGCCAATTGTCGACCTCGGCGCCGCCGATCTCGACGATTGAATGGATGCGGTTGCCCATGCGGCCGTCGCCAGCGAAATACACCGCCCAGTTCTTGGCCGTCACCGCCAGCGTCGCCAGGATCGAGACGGTGATCGCGGTGCCGAGTGCCATCGCCAGCACCGACAGGATGCCGCCGAACCACAGCCCGTTGAGCATGGCAAAGCTCAGCACGATCAGCGCGCCCGAGCAGGGGCGGATACCGACCGCAGCCACCGCCGACCAGGCGGTGCGCCAGTCGAAGCGGTCGCCGGAAAGCAGCGCCGGGTCGGGCGCGTGTGAATGTCCGCATGTCTCGCAGACTTCGCCCGCCGCATGGTGATGGTGCCCGCCATGGTCATCGTGTCCGCCATGGTCATGGTGATGGTCGTGTGCGCCATGATCCTGGTTATCGTGGCCGTCATGGCCATGTGCGTGAAGCGCATGCACCGAATGCGCATGTGCAGGATGGCCTGTTTGCGAATGGCCGGCATGGGCCGCCGAAAGGCTATAGGCAGGGTTCGCACCGAACAGGCGAAGGATGGCAGGGCCGGCCTTGCGCCACAAAAGCCAGGCGCCGAACAGGGTGACAAAGACAAAACTCGTGACTTCGAGGAACCATGCCGCGTCGGTCATCGATATGGTGGTGCCGCGCAGGACGAAGTAGGCGAGCATCATCACCAGGATCGCCGTCAGCGCCTGCAACAGGGCCGAGACGAAGGACAGCATGATGCCGCGCCTGAGCGCGACTTCGTTCGCGACCATGTAGGACGAGATCACCGCCTTACCGTGACCGGGGCCGGCGGCATGGAAAATACCGTAGGCGAAGGACAGGCCGATAAGCAGCCACAGTTTGCTGCCGTCCTCACGCATCGCCTTCATCGCACCGGCAAGCGCGCGGTAGAATTCCTGCTGACGCAGATTGATCCACATCAGGATCTGGGCAAACGGGCCGGTGGTGGGGGCCATCCCGTCATTGGTGCCGATGCCGAGCGAGCTCTGGGCGTGGGCTGAGCCGAGGACGTGCGTCATGACAAGGGCGGCGGCCAAAAGGCCGAAAGCCAAACGCAGGGACGGTTTCGTCACCGGATTATCCTTTTGGCTGACAGTTCAGTTCAAGCTTGGTCGCAAATATCTTGCTCATATCGGTGCCTGTCGGATCATTGAAGAAGGCGTCCGTCAGGTTCTTCTGGTTCGCGGCGATCGCCTCGTCGGGGTTCGGACGAACGACCTTGCTCGTGCATGTCGACGGCAAGTCGGCGACCTGCATATTGGCATCCTCGGTGAAATCGATCGCCGTGTAGAAGGTCGGGTCATAGACGCCGATATCGATCTTGCCGGCCAGCCTGGTTGGCGCCTTGGGTTCGGATTCGAACAGGATAATGAGCTGGTCGTTGTCGAAATTCGCCATCAGCTGCGGCGGCGGGCTCATCGCCTCATCCTTGCCGTCGACGGTGACGAGCTGGAAGTAATTGAACTCCGCCAGCGAAGCGTGGACGGTGTCGGCGACTTCCTTCAGCTCCTTGTCGTCAAGCTTCAGATCGGAATTCTTGTCGAACTCCATCATCACCGTGCTCGAAAACAAATCGTCGAAGCGCCAGACATGACGCAAGGCCTTCACGCTTTGGTGATCCGGGCTGAGGATCACTTCGAGGCGAGCCTCGGCGAAGACGTGGGGATGCACGTCGGCTGGCCCGACCGTGGCAAAAGTCGCCGCCATGGCCGAAGCCATCATGATTGCTTGCCGCTTCAGGTTCATTCTGGGTGGTGATTCCATCGACTTCGGTGACTGTCGAGAGTTACCAGAAAGCGGGCGAAAATGGGACCCCGGGCGGCCAAAAGCTCATGCATTGTCAATCGTCTTGAACCACTGCACCAGGAAATCGACAAAGACGCGAACTTTCGCAGGCAAATAGCGCCGGTGCGGATAGACGGCGAAAATGCCGCCACCCGGCAGGATGCGGTCATCCAGCACGGTCACCAGCCGGCCACTTTCGATATCGGGCGCTGCGATGAAATCCGGCAGGATGGAAAATCCCAATCCCGCCACGGCGGCCGCCCTTGCCGCCATCGGACTGTTGACCTCGATCGGACCGGAGACCGAAACGGTCACCGTGTCGCCGCTGTCGCCCTTGAACGGCCAGTTGGTCAGCCAGCGGCCATTGGTGTCGATGATGCAGGGCATGCGGCCAAGGTCCTGCGGCCGCGCCGGCATGCCGTGCCTGGCGATCAGCTCGGGCGATGCGCACAGCCGCACCGAGAACGGCGCCAGGCGCCTGGCGATCAGCGAGGAGCTTTCCAGCCGCGAAATGCGCACGGCGAGATCGAAGCCTTCCTCGACCAGATCGACGAAGCGGTCATCGAGATGAATGTCGAGCACGATGTCGGGATGCTGCTTGGCGAAGTCGATCAGCGATAGGCCGATCGGCGCGTCGGCAAAGGTGCGCGGCGCCGACAGCTTGATCCTGCCGCGCACGTCGCCGGAGGATTCGCGCACCGCATCGGCCAGGCTGTCGACCTCGCGGACGATCTCCGAGGCGCGGCGGTAATAGGTGTGGCCGGCCTCGGTCAGCGAGAACTGCCTGGTGGTGCGGTTGAGCAGCAGCGCGCCGAGCTCGTCCTCCAACTCGCGCACATATTTCGACAGCAGCGCCTTGGAGCGGCCGATCTTGCGCGCCGCTGCCGAAAATCCTTCGGCCTCGACGACGTCGATGAAGGCGCGCATGCGGGTCAGCGTATCCATGTCATGCGCTCCTTTGCTGGGCTGAAAGGATGCGCGCGGCAAGCGCCATCAGCTGCCGGTCGCTGTTTTTCGGTCCGAGCAGCGAGAGGCCGAACGGGGCGCCGTCACCCAGACCCAGCGGCAGGGTGATCTGCGGAAAGCCGGACAGACCGGAAAGACACAACAGTCTCAGCGCGCGTTCGCGATAGGTCTGCAAATCGTCGAATGAGGCGGTCTTGAGCGGGGCGGCACCTGGAGCGGTCGGCAGCACAAGAACGCCGTCCTCGCCAAGCATGTCGGCAAGCTCGAGACGAAACGAAACGCGACGTTCCGTTTCAAATTGTGCGGTTGCCGCGTCGATGGTTGCGCCATGCTCGAAGCGCTCCTTGACGCCGGGGCCGAGCATCCGATCGCCGCCGGCGATCCAGGCACCATGATTTTGCCACGCCTCGTATCCCTGCAGCTTGCGGAAGCACCAATAGAGACCGTCGGTGGAATGCGACAGCGGGGCAACGGTACGCGGTGCGCCCAGCACCGATGCGACAGCGCGGACCATGGCGCGATACTCATTAGCTTCCCGCGGGCCGAGCACGAGCCCGTCCAGCGCATCCAGCGCGAGGGCGCGCTGCAATTCGTGGTTGTGCGGATCGTTGCCGAGCAGCACCGCGCCGACCTTGTCATAGGTGGCCGTGTCCCTGGCGAACCAGCCGAACGTATCAAGTGAAGGGGCCAGCGGCATGGCGCCTTCGAGCGAGATGCGGCCATGCGTGGTCCTCAGGCCGATCAGCCCACAAAAGCTTGCCGGGGCGCGAATCGAGCCGCCGGTATCGGATCCGGCGGCGATGTCGGCCAGCCCGCCGGCGACCGCGGCGGCGGAACCGGAGGACGAGCCGCCGGTGACGCGATCAGGTGCTGCCGGATTGACCGGCGACGGGAAATGCGCGTTCAGCCCCATCAGCGAGAAGGCCAGTTCGTCGGTCTGCGTCTTGCCGACGAAGCACGCGCCCGAATCAAGCAGCGCCTGGACGGCCGGCGCCGTCGCCGAGGCGGGTGAAGCCTCTTGGTATTTCTGCGGATTGCCGCAGCCGGTGCGGTAGCCGGCGACGTCGTAAATATCCTTTACGGCCAGTCGCAGGCCGGCAAGCGGGCCGGACTGCGCATTGGATACCGGTATACCATCGAGGTCGAGAAAAGCGTTCAGAGGGCCGCGAGTGCCTGCCATGCGTTCGATATCCGGATACAGTTGTTGCAACATTGTTCGACGCCAGGAATTTTACAACCTGGCGTACGATTTTTATTGATTGTGAAATCCATCGACCTTATATCGCGCTTGCCCAAAGTCGCACGTGCCTGTGGGTGTCCGCCGATCCTCAAAATGGTGAGGGATATCGGTAAGGTAACTGGAGCTAACCCCTCCAGTCGGTTTAGCGGCCAACCGCCAGACCGAGGACACCTTGAAGCAACGACGGTGCGGGCCTTTCTGGTGTTCTGCCGGTCGTCCAAAGACCGGGGTTACTGAAGAGGCACACCTTCATTGCCGGCAGTGCGGAACGGGTTCTCCCAATCCAAGCCAAGGCAGACAAAGCGAACCGAGGCCGGGCAAGGCCAAGGTTCACCGCCGCGAGACGGCGCTTCATGGTTCCGGGGTCTCCACCGGCTGGTTCCATGGATTGACGTCCCGCCTTTGTCCACCGCGTGTTCGCGAGGTCGATGACCCGCGTCCCGCAGCCTTGTGCGCGCCGAAAGGCGCTATGGAGAGACCCCGATGGCTACCCAGCGCATCCTTGACTTCCTCGCCACCCGACGTCCGAACGGCCCTTGCCTCGTCGTCGATCTCGATGTCGTGCGCGACAATTTCCGCGCCTTCGAGAAGGCGCTTCCCGATTCGAAAATCTACTATGCGGTGAAAGCAAATCCGGCGCCGGAAATCCTGCGCCTGCTTGCTGCGATGGGCTCGTCCTTCGACACCGCTTCCGTTGCCGAAGTCGAGATGGCGATGGACGCCGGCGCGCCGGCGGACCGCATCTCCTTCGGCAACACCATCAAGAAGGAGCGCGACATCCAGCGCGCCTATCAGCTCGGCATCCGGCTGTTCGCGGTGGATTGCGTCGAGGAGGTCGAGAAGATCGCCCGCGTTGCACCCGGCGCCCGTGTGTTCTGCCGCGTGCTGACCGACGGCGAAGGCGCCGAATGGCCGCTGTCGCGCAAGTTCGGCTGCGTGCCGGCGATGGCGGTCGACGTGCTGCGCCATGCGAGGGCGCTCGGGCTGGACGCCTATGGCGTGTCGTTCCATGTCGGCTCGCAGCAGACCGACCTGACCGCCTGGGACCGCGCGCTCGGCGACGCCAAAAAGGTGTTCGCTACGCTCGCTGACGAAGGCATTGTGCTCAAGATGGTCAATATGGGCGGCGGTTTCCCGACCCGTTACCTCAGGGACGTGCCGGTGGCACAGGCCTATGGCCAGGCGATCTTCTCGGCGCTGCGCAAGCATTTCGGCAACGCGATTCCCGAGACCATCATCGAACCGGGCCGCGGCATGGTCGGCAATGCCGGCGTCATCAAGTCGGAAGTCGTGCTGATCTCGAAGAAGGCCGACAACGACAATGTGCGTTGGGTCTTCCTCGACATCGGCAAGTTCGGCGGGCTCGCCGAGACGATGGACGAGGCGATCCGCTACCCGATCGTCACCGCGCATGACGGCACCGAGACCGCGCCGTGCGTGCTCGCCGGCCCGACCTGCGATTCGGCCGACGTGATGTACGAGAAGACGCCGTATCCGCTGCCCCTGTCGCTGACCATCGGCGACGAGGTGCTGATCGAGGGCACCGGCGCCTACACGACGACCTACGCCTCGGTCGCCTTCAACGGCTTCGAGCCTCTCCGATCCTACGTGATCTGACGGCTCGCAAGAGCCGGTCAGATCATCCGGCGCGGGCGACGAGATCGCCCGCCTCGGTTCGCCTGTGGAACAATCCGCTCGTGAAGGATCGCGGAAATGGAAATTGTGGATTTCATCGTTGATGGCGCCGCGCGCGGAATCTCCCCCCTTGAGGGGGAGATGGCCACGAAGTGGCCAGAGGGGGTCGTCTCGCGTGAAGCGCCGACGTCCTTCGCCCACGACAGGGTGTCGCGTCAGGACGTGCCGACCCCCTCTGTCGCCTTTGGCGACATCTCCCCCTCGAGGGGGGAGATTGCTGGCGCTTTCGTCATCACCGCCGAAACCGCTGCCGACGTCCCGGCGCGCGAAGCCTTGCTCGACCGCGCCATGGGGCCGAAGCGCCGGAGAAAATCGTCGGAAAAGCTGCGGCGCGGCCGCCGGCCTTCGGAAGGCCTTGCCTTTGTCGCACGTGACGCGTCGGGCGCTGTCACCGGTACCGTGCGGCTGTGGGATGTCGTGCTGGGCGAGGGCGGTAGGTCCGCCCTTCTGCTTGGCCCGCTCGCCGTCGATCCCACAATCAAGAATGCCGGCATCGGCTCGGCGCTGATGCGCCATGCAATCGCTGAAGCCGCGCGCCTCGGCCATGCGGCGATCCTGCTGGTCGGCGATGCGCCCTATTACGAGCGCTTCGGGTTCTCGGCCGATAAAACCGGCTCGCTGGCCATGCCGGGACCTTATGAGCGGCACCGCCTGCTGGCGCTGGAACTGGTGGAAGGCGTGCTCGCCGGCGCACAGGGCACGCTGAAGGCGGCCGGGCGCAAGCTGAAGGCACAGCGGCTGTCGCTCGCTGCCTGACGGATCGGAAACAAGCCGCTGCCATCGGGCGGCGGCTTGTTTCCATCCAGGATTGGAATGGGTCAGCCGATCAACTGGCTCAGCGCCATGGCGACGCTCATGTCGCCTTCGACCTTTATCTTGCCGGACATGAACGCCATCGTCGGGTTGAGATCGCCCGATATCAGCGATTCCAGATCGTCGAGCGAAAGCTTTATCGTGCAGTCGGCCGGCGCGTCGGTGGTCGAGACTTGAGCGCCGTCGATGACGATGACACCGTCGTCACCGGTATCGAATTTCACGGAACGATCGAACCCGGCACTCGCCACGCGCGCGCTGATCTTGTCGGCAATTTCCTGAACGCCCATGGCCGTTCTCCTCGTCTCGTTGCGTTTGTCGCACCCCATTGCACTTCGGTCTGGGGCACTTCGGTCTGGGGCACTTTGATCCGGCCCGAAGTCGCCGTCTTGCGCATTTCGCGATCAAGGTCGCCGGCGCATATAGCTTCGGGTTGACGTTTACGTCAACGCGGTTCCCGATATGATGATGGGTTTTATCGCCGCAGTGAAGCTGGGTTGTCGGCGAGGGCAGCCCAGAGGGGGATGGCGGTCCCATTGCATTTAGCTGGACACCGCCGGCAAATGACCGCTACCATCGCTGTGTGCACCAGATTTCAGCTGGAGCCAGGTTTCACCTGGAGATCGAGTGCTCGAAGAACCGAACAGAAATCCCGGATCCCATCGTTATGGGAAGCCGAGCTTGTGGTGGCCACCACCTCTGGGTTGATGGCTTGCGGGCCCGATCCAATCTGAAGATTTAATTTCGTGTTCAGAGAGACACAATCATGAATACCATGCTTTCCGTGGAAGCCCGGGAGACCGAGCTTGCCGTGACGTTCTCGTCAGGCGAAACAGTCTGCTATCCTTGGCTTTGGCTAAAGGATAATGCGCCATCGGCGTTTCACCCACAGACCCAAGAACGAATATTCGACCTGACCAGCGTTGACGCCTCGCTCAGACCCCTCAACGTCCAGGACAGACGCGGCGCTGTGAGCATTGTCTGGCCGAACGGCCTGGCTGAGGAGGAAATCCCGGGCCATTTCTTTGAATCCTACCGCCCAGGCAGAAAGCGGGACGATCCGGCCGAGATCGCTCCGAAACTCTGGGACGGCTCGATCGATCTTGAAACCATACCGCGCTACTCTGCCGGGGGCCTTTTTCAAAGCGATGCCGATCTGCTTGCCTGGCTGAGGGCGACGGCTGCATACGGGCTCTCCATCGTCGAGGGGCTTGGCGATGATCCCGACGCCGGGCGGCGTGCGGCCGAGCGGGTAGGTTTCCTGCGCCAGACAAATTTCGGCACTATGTTCGAAGTCGTGTCGATGCCGAACCCGAACAACTTGGCCTACACCCCTGTCGCCTTGCCGTTACACACCGATCTCGCGAACCAAGAGGTGCCGCCCGGCTATCAATTCCTGCATTGCATCGCGAATGAAGCTGAGGGCGGTGGATCGGTCTTTGCCGACGGGTTTGCGGTTGTGGCCGCATTACAGGCGGAAGATCCGGAAGCATACCGTCTCTTGTGCGAGGTCGATATCCCCTATCGTTTTCACGACGAAAACTACGATCTGCGCGGTCGGTTTCCTGTGATCGTAACTCGACGCAATGGAGACGTGACAGAGTTGCGGTTCAACGCCCATCTTGTCGATGTCATCGACCTTCCCTCCGAGATATGCACCCCCTTCTATGCGGCTTATCGCAAGCTGATGATGATGATCCGCAGCTCGCGTTTTCAAATAGCCTACCGCCTCAAGGCCGGCGAAATGGCGGTCTTCGATAATCGCCGGGTGCTTCACGGCCGCCAATCGTTCAACCCAAATACGGGGCTGAGACATCTGCGGGGATGCTATGTCGATCGGGGTGAGTTTCAGAGCCGCATTCGCGTCCTCTCCCGATAGCGGCACGACGATGATCGCTGACGTACGGTCAGTTGCTGTCGGTGCAAGGCCTCCGGCGGACGTTCCGACGGTGGTTGTTTGCCCGAAAGCCGGCGGCAATCAGGGCAGTTACAAGGTTTGCATCATTCAAACAGACGAGGACAGTGGCCAAGCCTGTCCCTAGCGTGGGCTCGCCTCATGCGCCACCGCGCGATCAGGGGGAAGGGGTAACCCGTGTCCGGGAGGCGAGGATCGAGACCCCAGATGGCGTTACAGTAGGGGATGTTCAGTCATGAAAATCAGAAGTCTGATCAAGCGTGCCGAGACGGTGGACAGGGCATTCAAGGAACTCGAAGCCGATTTGGCGGATGCGTTCGATGAGTGTCTCAACCTGGACGACCAATCGCCGTTGGACAGCGTTCCGGATGAGAATCTCGCGGCAAGGAATGACAACTCTCAGCCCGAGGACGATGCCGACGCTCCCGAGATCGCACGGCGGCTGACCTCCCACACACAAACCCGCCTGGCTGCGCTAGATGCCGTTGAGGGGCTGTTTGACGATGCGCGCGAGTATCTGGAGGAGATCAACACGAAACTGTCGGAGATCGCGACCTCGCATCACCTGACAGGCGAATTCCTGAAGCTGCTTCACGGGGACATTCTTCGCGCCAACGAACTGGAACTGGCAAATGGCAGCCTGACCACGCAGCAAAGAGTGCTATCGGAGCAGTTCCACGATGCGACCAGAAAGCAGCGCGAGCGCGAAAGCGCCGTCGAGGCCCTGCAGCAGCGCGAGATAAGCCTGGCCGAGGACAAGGAGGCACTTCGCAGTGCGCTTGCTGCAGCAAAGCTGGAACTCGTCGTGGCAGGCAATGCGAGCGCAGAACGCGAAGCGGAGTTCGGCGACCTCGTCAAAACGCTTTCGGCCAGAACGGCCGAGGCCAACCGATGCGCGCGCGAGAACGAGATATTGCGGGAAAAGCATGTCAGCCTGTCGATCGACTTCGACAAGGCGCTGAAGCGGGAAGCTGAGGCGCGGCACCGGCTGGACGAGCTCTCGACGATTCATGCCAGTGACGCGGCGCGACTTTCGGAACTGCTGTCTGCGCTCGGCAAGAGCGAACAAGAGGAGATGCGGCTGCAGAAATCGCTCGATATCGCGCAAGCGAAGCTGTCGGAAATGACGGAAGCGGCCCGTATCATGGAAGGTGACAGGGAAGCCGAGCGTGCGCGTAGTTTCGCTGAGATCGGCGGCCTGCGTTCTGAAATTCGCAACCTCCAATCACGATTTGAAGTCGCCTCGAACGAGAACAATCAAGCCGCGAGCGAGATCGCCAATCTCAAGGCTCAATGGAGCGACGCTGTCGCCGAAAAGCAAATTGCGGAGGAAAGGTTGTCGGTTCTCAGAAAGGAGAACGAAAACGACAAGATGCACCTCTCGACCGTGAGCGCGAATTTTTCGCAGCTTTCCCTGCAGCAGGCATCCGAACAGATACAGCTCGATGTCCAGAGGCAGGAATGCGAGGACCTGCGAGCCGAAGTCGCGGTGCTCGACGCCCGGGTCAAGGAACTGTTGCCCTATGAGCGTCTCCACAAGGTCACAAACGCCAAACCGCATGAGAACGGCGTGGTCGAGATCACCGGTGTCGTGGCGGAGAAGTCCCGCGCCACAAGCAGGCGGCGCGTCCGTACAAGCCTGCGCGCCGCATCCTGACGCACGGGTGTCACTTGGCTTTACAGAAACAGACTGAAGGTCCGTTGTCGAAGCAACGCAGATTCGGCGAATTAGCTTGCGTGCGCTTCCTTCCTCAGGGCTTCCCCGATCTAGTGTACGGTGTTGCCCGTCAGGTTAGCGCATGGATCGAAGCGTCATTTGCCCACCAACTGGCCACACCGGCACCGCCTGACTAGCCCTCGAGGAAGTCCAGGGCCTTTTCCACGAAGGCGCCGTGATACTGGAAAATGGCCGTATGCCCGCCGTCCTCGTACAGGACCAGCTCGGCATTGGGTAAGCGCCGTGCCAGGTCGACGGAATTGCTGGTGGGCACCATTCTGTCGTGATCGCCATTCACCACGAGGACCGGGTGCCGGACACGCGATAGATCGGCAGGGCGCTCAAGGCCAAAGGCACGGACTGCCTTGAGCTGCTGGCTGAAAGCGCCGAGGGCGATGGGCTTGTCGCGGTCATTGGTCCGTTCCTTCAAGCGCTGCAGAAACGCGCGCGCCGCCTTCTTGCCGTTGGGGCTTTGGGTGAAGAAGAGGTAGTTCTTTGGGTCCCTGATGGTCAGCGCGGCGCGGATCATGTCGAAGATGGTGACTGATGTCACCCTGTCGATGCCGGTACCCCCGGCTGGGCCGGTTCCCGCGAGGATGACCTTGCGAACCAGATCAGGCTCCAGCTGAACAATCGCCTGGGCGATGAAGCCGCCAAGAGATAGGCCGAGCAGATCGACCTGCTCGAAGCCGAGGGCCCGGATGAAGGCGATCGCGTCGCGGGCCATCGCCTCCACCGTGTTGGGAGTGGACCCGCCTGATGCGCCAACGCCACGGTTATCGAAGGTGATAACGTGCCGTTTTGCGGCAATGCCATCGACGACCCGGGGATCCCAATTGTCGAGTACCGCACTCAGATGAGTAAGGAAGATCACCGGTACCCCGGTTGTGGGCCCGAGCTCGCGGTAGGCGAATTTCGTGCCGCCGACGTCGACCGTTTTTGTCGGCACGTCCTCGTGCTTGATGATCGCGGCAGGTCGCGACAGCTGATGCACGTTCATGATGGTTTCCTTTCTTCCGGCTTGTCGTTGTCGCGGGGCTGGAGCAGCGCCTTCGCCGCTGCCGCGCCAGCCGCAAGGATGCGATCGGACAGTTCGGTCCCGTTCACCGCGCGCGACAGCTCAAGCGTGCCGATCAGGGTCGCGAAGACGCCGAACGCGACATCTTCGGGGTCGCGGGCGTCGGGTGTCAGTTCGGCCGCCACCGGGCGTACGAGCTTGAGCAGGTGCTCGGCGTAAACCTGGCGCGTCTCGACCGGCTCACGCGCAATTTCGGGCAACAGCGCGGCTGAAGCGCAACCGTGGCCTGGATTGTCTCGGTGTTCCGCCGACAGATACGCGTCGATGGCCATTGGCAGGCCACCGGCAGCCACCGCCTCCTGAATCTGGGTCGCCTGAACCTCCAGGGCCGCCGCCACGCTCTCACGCACGAGCGCCGCCTTGGATGGAAAATGCGGATAGAACGCGCCGTTGGTCAGTCCCGCCTCGCCCATGATGCCGGCGATACCTGATGCAGCGATGCCGTCGGAGCGAAACCGTTCGGTCGCCACATCCATGATCCGCTGCCGCGATGCGTCCTTCCTGCCCTTCTCGTAGCGCATGTTGCTTTCTCCTTCGATCAGCTATTGCATTATGAGCATACTATCAGTAAATGGGCGTAATGCAATAGGGGCGCGTCACACCGGGTCCCTCAATTTGGGAAAGCTGCCATGAAGGCCTTCATCATCGATCGATACGCAAAGAACGCTCCCCTGCGGCTCGGAGACGTTCCGGAGCCGGAAGTCGGGGAGAAGGACGTGCTGGTGCAGATCCATGCTGCCAGCGTCAATCTGCTGGACTCCAAGATCAGGGATGGAGAGTTCAAGCTCATCCTGCCCTATCCCCGGCCTTTCGTTGCAGGCCATGACGTGGCTGGAACGGTCATTCGCGTCGGCTCGAAGGTCCGACAGTTCAAACCGGGCGACGAGGTCTATGCGCGACCGCGCGACGGTCGGATCGGGGCTTTCGCCGAGTACATCGCGATTGATGATGCGGACGTGGCGCTGAAGCCAAAGAACCTCAGCATGGAGGAGGCTGCGTCGATTCCCCTGGTGGGGCTGACCGCCTGGCAGGCGCTGGTCGAAAGAGCGAGCCTGAAGAAAGGACAGAAGGTTTTTATTCAGGCCGGCTCCGGCGGAGTGGGAACATTCGCCATCCAATTGGCAAAGCACCTCGGCGCGACGGTCGCCACGACAACAAGCTCCTCGAACACGGATATGGTCAGGAAGCTGGGCGCCGATGTCATTGTCGACTACAAGAAGGACGACTTCGAGAAAGTCCTTTCGGGCTACGATGTCGTCCTGAATAGCCAGGACAACAAGACCCTCGAAAAGTCCCTGCGTGTGTTGAAGCCAGGTGGCGTCGCCGTTTCGATCTCCGGTCCGCCCGATCCTGGGTTTGCCAGGGAGAAAGGGCTGAGTTGGGTGTTGAACCTGGTCATGCGCGTTCTGAGCGCAGGGATCAGGAGGCGGGCGAAACGCGCAGGTGTCCGGTACTCGTTCCTGTTCATGGCGGCCAATGGCGGGCAGTTGACACAAATCACGTCGCTCATCGAAACGGGCGTCATCTGCCCGGTCGTAGATCGGGTCTTTCCGTTTGAGCAGACCAATGACGCCTTGGCCTATATCGAGCAGGGCCGGGCCAAGGGCAAGGTTGTCATCAAGCTCAAATAGCTTCGCAATGCTTCAGGCAACCACGCCCGCCTCTGGGCGCAACTTCAGGCTGTGGTCATTTGCGCGACATGCATTAATGCTCGATTGGTCCTTTCGGCATGACGATGGCGGTGCCGGCGGTTGTCGGACGCTCGATCATGCGGCGCACGCGCGGCGGCTCGTCGCCGCTGTGCAGCGCCCGCACGCGCTCGCCGACAACGGCGTCGGCATGCGTGGCCCGCTTGTTGTGGCGGATGTATTCGAGCCATGTCGGCGTGTGATAGTGCTCGATCCATATTGCCGGATTTTCGAGATCGCGCGCCAGCGTCCAGTTGCGGGCGCCGTCACGGCGGCGGATGCGGCCGCGTTCGGCCATGGTGGCCAGGAATTCCGGCACGTCCTCCTCGCGGATGATGTACTCGATCATGATGGCGATCGGCCCGCTGCGCAGTTTCAGGTCGAGTGCAAGATGCGGCTCCTTGAAACGGTTCAGCGGATCGAGGTTGAGCACCGCCTGCTGCGGCAAAGGCAGCAACAGGCCGATCGCGCCGCCCGCCAGCATCGTGACGGCGGCCGCGGTCAGCGCGAACTCGGCGCCTTGCGCATCGGCGACGACACCCCAGATCCAGCTGCCGAGCGCGATGCCGCCGAAGGTCGCCGTCTGATAGACCGAGAGCACCCGGCCGACCACCCAGCGCGGCGTCGACATCTGCACGGTGACGTTGAAATGCGCCAGCGCGACCACCCAGCAGGCGCCGCCGATGAGCAGTCCGAGCGACGTTTGCCAGGCCTGATCGCTGACGGCGGCATTGAAGGCGCAGAGCGCAAAGCCGGCGAATGCCATGCGCACCATCGTCTCGCTCGACAGGATCTGCCTCAGCCGGACGCTGATCAGCGCGCCGCCGACGGCGCCGATGCCGAAAGCACCGAGCATGATGCCGTAGGTCAAGGCATCGCCCTTGACGACGTCGCGCGCCACCAGCGGCAGCAGCGCCAGAACCGCGCCGGCGCTGAAGCCGAAGGCCGCACCCCTGACCAGCACCTTGCCGATATTGGGCGACATGGCGACATAACGGAGGCCGGCACCCATCGCCGCGCCCAGCGTCTCGCGCGGCAGTGTCGAGGCCGGCAGGTCGGGCTTCCAGCGGGCCAGCACGATGATCAGCCCGACATAGCTCAATGCGTTGGCGGCAAAGGCCGCTGCGGTACCTGCGGCGGCAACGATGATGCCGCCGATCGCCGGGCCGACGCTGCGCGTCAGGTTGAAGCCCAACGAATTGAGCGCGACGGCAGCCGGCAGCTTGGCGCGCGGCACCATGTCGCCGACAGAAGCCTGCCATGACGGGTTGTAGAGCGCCGTGCCGCTGTTGATCAGGAAGGCGAAGGCGAGCAGCGTCCACGGCGTCATCAAGCCAAGATAGGTGAACACGGTGAGCAGCACCGAGACGACCAGCATGAAGATCTGGGCAATCAGCATGACCTTGCGGCGGTTGAAGCTGTCGGCGATGGCCCCGGCAACGAGCGCAAACAGCATGATTGGCAAGGTGGTCGAAGCCTGGACCAGCGCAACCTGATAGGACGAGGTGGCGATCGTGGTCATCATCCAGGCGGCGCCGACGCCCTGGATCAAGCCACCGAAATTCGAAACCAGACTGGCGGACCATACGGCGCGGAAAATGCCGTGTCGGAACGGCGCCAGCGCCGAGACGCGTTCGCTGTCCGGCTCGTCGTCGATCATCGATGCTTCCCCGATTTCAAATGCTGCGTTCTTCCAGAATCGGTGCCCTCATGCCGTCCCCTAGAAGTAGAGCATGACTTCGCAAAGGGCGAACGCCTTTTCAAAGAAGATCATGGTCCAACAAAGAGATAACGGTGGCTGGGACAGGTCAGCGGCCATGCTTGCAGGCCGCGTTAAACGCTTCGGCCGCCTGCTCCAGGAACTCGGCGCGCTGCGCAAAAAATACTTAGCGACTTGACGAAGTTTTTGCTTGCGCCACCGGCAAATTGGGCGATAGTTAGCAACATGGCTAAGCATGATCCTGATCTCTCGCTGCTCTTCCACGCGCTCGCTGATCCGACTCGCCGGTCGATCCTGACCCGGCTCGCCGAAACACCTGCGCGGGTAACGGATCTGGCTGGGCCGACGGGACTGCGGCTGCCCACGGTGATGCGGCACCTTTCCGTGCTGGAGGAGGCAGGGTTGATCACCACGTCCAAGGACGGGCGGATACGCACCTGCGCCATCGTGCCCGAGGCTCTGGATCCAGCGCGGACATGGCTCGATGAACAGCGGGCCATCTGGGAAGCTCGGCTCGACCGGTTGGACGCATTTGTGATGAATGTGATGAAGAAGGAACGCGCAGAATGACACAGAACCTCGCTACAAACAGTGCGACCCGTGCGGTGCCCGATGATAGGAAGGGCGGTTTTGCGACGCTGACCTTCGAACGGGACGTGGCCGCGCCATTGGCCGTGCTGTGGGAGGCTTGGACGGCCCCAGCCGCGCGGGCGATCTGGGCTGCGCCATCCCCCTCGGTCACCGTGGAGTTTTTGGAGGCCGACACCAGGGTGGGTGGTCGCGAGGTCTCGCTCTGCAAGGTAGAGGGCCAGCCGGACATCCGCTGCGAGTGCGGCTGGCTGGCGTTGCAGCCGGGTGTCCGCAGCGTGAACTACGAGGTGGTCTCCTCCGGTGGCGTGACGCAATCAGCGGCGCTGGTGACGGCTGAGTTGTCAGGCACGCACGAGCGCAGCCGGCTGGTCGTGACCGTGCAACTTTCCTCGCTGGCCCAGGACATGGAAGCAGGCTACCGGGCGGGCTTCGGTGCCGGCCTGGACAACCTCGCGGGCGCGGCCGAACGAACCATGGTGCTGCAGCGGGTGATTCAGGCGCCGCGGTCCATCGTCTGGGGCGCGTGGATGAACCCTGTAACGCTGCCGCAATGGTGGGGGCCGGAAGGCTTCTCCTGTCGAACGAAGAGGATCGACTTGCGAGCGGGCGGCGAGTGGGTATTCGACATGATCGCGTCTGACGGCACGGTTTTCCCGAACCACCATCTCTATAACGAGGTCCGGCCCGAGGAGAGGATCGGCTATACGCTGCATTGGGGCGAGAACGGGCCGAAACATGCCGACGCCTGGGCCTCGTTCGAGGATCAGGACGGGGCAACCAAGGTAACGCTGGGCATGGTATTCAGCACGGCTGCCGAGTTCCAGGAGGCGAAGGGCTTCGGTGCCGTGGAACTGGGACTGCAAACTCTCGGCAAACTGGAACGCTTCGTCGCATCCCGCTGAAATGCTGCGATTTCCCGTCGGCCCGAATCAGGGCTTGTGGGCGAGGTCCTCCTCCATGTCGCCCGTCCTCAATGGCGACGGCATCCGCCGCTTCAGTCAGAACGGCATAGCCGGTCGGGCTGGAGCGGTCAGGCTGGAGAAGACCGAGCTCTCGGAAGCGGGGCAGATCACCAACATGCGCTTCCGCTTCACGGGATAGGCCGAGAATTCACAAAGGGATACACGAAGAGGAGGGTTCTATGAGAAAGCTGATCATATGGGACATGGTGAGTGTCGACGGCTTCTTCGAAGGTCCGGACAGGGACATCAGCTGGTTCGTCTTCGAAGAAGAACTCGAGGACTACATTCGTCAGACCCAGGAAAAGGCCGACACGCTGATCTTCGGCCGGGTGACCTACGAGCTCATGGCAGCCTATTGGCCGTCCGAGCAAGGCTGGATCGCGGATTTCATGAACAAGATCGAGAAGGTGGTCTTCTCGCGCACGCTGAAAAGCGCCGACTGGAACAACACGAAGCTCTTCAGCGGCAATGTCGCGGAAGAAGTCTCCAAGCTGAAGACCAGGGACGGCGGAGACATCTTCGTGTTCGGCAGCGCCGACCTCACGGCGACCCTGATGGAGCACGGCCTGATCGACGAGTATCACCTCGGCATCAACCCCGTCATTCTCGGGAGAGGCACGCCGCTCTTCAAGGGCGGCCCGAACCGGATACCCCTGAAGCATCTCGAGACGAGGACGCTCAAGTCAGGTGTTGTCATCCTCCATTACGCGCCGGAGAGCAGACAATGACGATCGATCCGCTGTTTCCCGTCAACCACTTGTCGAATTGGGAGGGCCCGGGGAAGCGACGCGTTCCAGAGGATCGGCGGCCAAGTGGCGTAGCTGCCATCACCGCTGCGCTCTCTCGGGTCTAACGCCTGGGCAGCCCTTTGGGCGACATGCATTACCGATCTTCGAATCCGGTCAGCACGCCGACCGCATTGATGCCGATTTCCTCGACGGCGTAGCCGCCTTCCATGACGAACAGCGTCGGCAGGCCGAGCTTGGCGATGCGACGGCCAATCCTGGGATAGTCGGCGCTTTTCAGCTTGAACCTGCTGATCGGGTCCTTCTCGAACGTGTCGACGCCGAGCGAGACGACAACGATCTCGGGGGCGTAAGCTGCAAGTTTTGCGCAGGCGTCCTCCAGCGAAGCATTCCAGGCATCCCATGTGGTGCCGAACGGCATGGGGTAGTTGACATTGAAGCCTTCGCCGGCGCCGGCGCCGCGCTCGTCGGCATGGCCAAGGAAGAACGGATATTCGGTCATCGGGTCGCCATGCAGGTTCAGCACCTGCACGTCGCCGCGGCTGTAGAAGATCTCCTGCGTGCCGTTGCCGTGATGGTAATCGACATCGAGGATCGAGACACGCCTGGCGCCCTGGTCGCGGGACCATTGCGCGGCAACCGCGGCGTTGTTGATGTAGCAATAGCCGCCCATGAAGGCAGCGCCGGCGTGATGGCCGGGCGGGCGGCAGAGCGCGAAGGCTGATCTCTCGCCGCCCTTGACCAGGGCGGCTGCGGTCAGCGCCACATCGTAGGACGACTTGATCGCCTCCCAGGTGCCTTTGACGAAGCCGGCGCCGCCGTCGAAGGAGTAAAAGCCAAGCAGCGCATCGATGGTCTGGGGGCGCACATCGCCGCGCAGGCCGCGCGTCGGCCAGGTGAAGGGGAGGGCCGTGCCAGTCCGTCCCGACGCTTCCCAGAGCGGCCATACGGTCGGCAGGAAATCGATGTAGTCGCTGGTATGCACCTGCTTGGCGGCTGCGAGGTCATGACTCTGGGGCGGCAACACGGGGCCGAGTTTTTCGCTCTCCACCCTCGCCTTGATGAACTCGGCGCGCGAGGGCTTCTCGAAGGCCGGCACGATGGCGCCGGCGATCAATTCGACATTGCCGGAATGGCCGGCATGGAGGGGCGAAAAAACAGTCTTCATGAAATTGTTCCGTGGTGAGATGCGGCGACCCTAGCCGTCTTGCACTGCCTTTCACAAGGCGCTGGGCCAACCAGCCATGGCTTGCTGGCACGGCAGCTACTCGTCTAGCCTGTCGGTAGCGCAACCGAACCGCGGGTAATCATGAGTTCAAATGCCGACCTGATCGTCATGAATGCTCGTGTGCTGATCATGGACGAAGGCCATCCGACGGCCGAGGCGGTGGCGATAAAGGACGGCAACATCCTCGCGGTTGGGGATCGCTGGACGATTGAGGCGCTGAAGGGGCCGGCCACGAAGATTATCGATGCGCAAGGCGGGTCGATGGTGCCGGGCTTTATCGAAGCGCATATGCATCTTTTCGGCGGCGCGGCCGAACTCGACAATCTGCACCTTCAGGGCGTGCATGGCTTCGATGCACTGAGCGACGCGATCCGCGCCTATGCGGCGGCACGGCCTAACGCCAAATTGCTGCTTGGGGCCGGCGTCGACTACACCATCCTTTCCAAGGAAGAGCCGGTCACCCGCCATCATCTCGACCGCATCATCGCCGACCGGCCGTTCGCCATGTCGGCTTCCGATCATCACACGATGTGGGCCAACACCAAGGCGCTGGAGCTGGCTGGCGTCCTGCACGGCAAGCAACTCGGTCCCGGCAACGAGATCGTCATGGGAGCGGATGGCCTGGCGGCGGGCGAATTGCGCGAGGGGGAGGCGTTCGGGCCAATCCTCGAGCTTTCGGGGCAGAACCGAGTGCGGCTCGGCATTGCGACAGGCGGAGAGCCCGAGCCGTACCCTTCCGCCGCCGAAGTCGCGGCCGATCGTGACCTGATGCATCGCGGGTTGGAATGGTGCGCCCGCCACGGCATCACCTCGATCCAGAACATGGACGGCAATCTTTACCAGCTCGAGCTGCTAGCCGGGCTGGAACAGGAAGGGCGACTGCTCTGCCGCACCAAGATACCTTTTCATTTCAAGAACTTCATGACGCTCGACAGGCTGGAAAAGGCATCGAGCATGGCCAACTCCTACCAATCGGAATGGCTGTCGTCCGGCATGGTCAAGATGTTTTACGACGGCGTGCTGGAAGGTTGGACCGCGGTGATGGTCGACGACTATGCCGACCGGCCGGGCTGGCGCGGTGAGCCGCTGTTTACGCCGGAGCATCTCGCCGAGGTGGCGGTGGAGGCCGACCGGCGCGGGCTGCAGGTCGCCGTGCATTCGATCGGCGACGGCGCGGTGCGCGCGGTCCTCGATGGTTATGAGGCGGCGCGGCGGAAGAACGGCAGGCGCGACAGCCGGCACCGGGTCGAGCATATCGAGGTGGTCACTGCCGCCGACATACCGCGCTTCGCAGAGCTTGGCGTCATCGCCTCGATGCAGCCGCCGCACCCGCCCGGCGCCATGGACTTCCCGCTGGAGCCGACGCTTTCGCGCATCGGCCGCGAAAGATGGCCGCTGAGCTATGCCTGGCGGACGCTGAAGCAGGCGGGCGCGCATGTCGTCTTCGCTTCCGACTGGCCGGTGTCGCCGATCGATCCGATCCTGGGCATTCAGGCGGCGGTGCTGCGCAAACCTTGGGCAGAGGGCGATCCCGACCAGAGCTTTTCGCTGCATGAATCACTAGCGGGCTACACGGTGGAAGGCGCCTATGCCGAGTTCATGGAGCACCGCAAGGGCCGCCTGAAGCCAGGCTTTATGGCCGATCTGGTGGTGCTCTCAGGCGACATCGAGGCGACCGCGCCGGAAGCGCTGCATACGGTGCGGCCGGTGACGACGATCTGCGGCGGCAAGATCACCTACCAGGCCTGACGGTGGCACGGGAATTGCGTCCTGAATCGACGTTCAGATGTATGATCGACATTCAGATGTGTGCTTGCCAAGCCATGCGCCGTGTGCTGACAATCGAGTGGGAACTGGATCCGCCAGAAGAGCGGACACAAGAATGGGGTAATCGTGCCGGAACAACCGGGTAGAAGTGCAATTGAAGTTCGTGGCGTCCGCAAGGTATTCGGTAGCGGAGAGTCACAGGTCGCCGCCCTCGACACGGTTTCGGTGTCGATCCGCGAAAATGAATTCTTCACGCTGCTTGGTCCGTCCGGCTGCGGGAAGACGACCCTTCTAAGGCTGATCGCCGGCTTCGACTTCCCGAGCGCCGGCGAGATCTTGCTGCACGGCCAGGACATAGCGCCGCTGCCGCCGTTCAAGCGGCCGGTCAATACCGTGTTCCAGAACTATGCGCTGTTCCCGCATATGACGGTGGCCGAGAACATCGGCTTCGGCCTCGAAATGCTCGGCAAGCCCAAGGCCGAAGTGAAGGCGCGGGTCGCCGAGATGCTGAAGCTGGTCAAGATGGAAGCGCTCAGCAACCGCCGCACCAGCCAGATTTCCGGCGGCCAACAGCAGCGCGTGGCGCTGGCGCGCGCCTTGGCGCCGCAGCCGAAAGTGCTGCTGCTCGACGAGCCGCTGTCGGCGCTCGACTTCAAGCTGCGCAAGGAGATGCAGATCGAGCTGAAGCGGCTGCAGCACGAGACCGGCATCACCTTCATCTTCGTCACCCACGACCAGGAAGAAGCGCTGACCATGTCGGACCGCATCGCGGTGATGTCGTCGGGCAAGATCCTGCAGGTCGGCACGCCCTGGGACATCTACGACAAGCCGGCGGAGCGCTTCGTCGCCGACTTCATCGGCGAAACCAATTTCCTGACGGCGGCCATATCAGGCATGGGCAACGGCAAGGCACGCGCAACGCTCAAATCCGGCGCGACCATAGACGCGACTGTGGCGGAAGGCTTCCAGCCAAAGGATAATGCCACCGTGGTGGTCAGGCCCGAACATGCCAAGCTGACCAGCGGCAAGGGCGACCTGTCGGGCACGGTGGAAAACATCGTCTATTTCGGCACCGACACGCACATCCATGTTCGCCTGGACAGCAGCGAGAGCTTCACCGTGCGCCAGCAGAACACGCGCAGCGCCGGCTGCGGTTTCGAGCGGGGCGACAAGGTCGGCATTTCGATCGGCAACGAAGCCGCGCAAGTGCTGAGGGACTGATGGCGAGCGCGGAACAAGTTGCTGAGGAGGCCGAGCGCCGAGAGATCCGCGATCGCTGGCTGCTGTCGGCGCCGGCGCTGATCATTATCTTTCTCGCCGCGAGCGGACCGCTGCTGATCGTCGTGGTCTATTCCTTCCTGACGCCGGGACCGTATGGCGGCGTGGTGTGGAAATTCTCGACCGACGGCTGGTTGTCGGTGCTGATGCAGCGCGACATCTTCGACGACACTCTGGCCTTCGCCGATGCGCATTTGTCGATCTTCTGGCGCTCGGCCAAGCTGTCGTTCATGACAACGATCCTGACGCTGCTGTTTGGCTTCCCGACCGCCTATTTCATCGCTACCCGGCCGGCGCGCCAGCGCGACATCTGGCTGTTCCTGATCACCATCCCGTTCTGGACCAATCTCTTGATCCGCACCTTCGCCATCCAGGAGGTGATCCGCAATGAGGGCCTCGTCAACACGGTGCTGATCAAGCTCGGCATCATCAACCAGCCGATCCAGATGATGTTCACCGATTTCGCGCTGATGGTCGGCATGACCTATGTCTATCTGCCGCTGATGGTGCTGCCGCTCTATGCCAGCATGGAAAAGATCGACTTCCGGCTGGTCGAGGCTGGTTACGACCTCTATGCCAACCGCTTGCAGGTGCTGAGGCGGGTCATCATCCCGCTGGTCAAGCCCGGCATCATCGCTGGCTCGATCCTGGTCTTCATCCCGGCGCTGGGCGCCTATGTCACCCCGCGGGTGCTCGGCGGGTCGAAGAATATGATGCTCGGCAATCTGATCGAGCTGCAGTTCGGGCAAGGCCGCAACTGGCCGCTCGGCTCGGCGCTGTCGCTGTCGCTGATGGCGATCGTGATGGTGGCGCTGCTCTTCTATGTCCGCTCCGTCGGGCGCCGGGGTGGCGCGCATGGCTAGCCGCTTCGATGTCCGCCGGCAGACCGGCTTCACCACCATCGCAATGATCTGCTTCTTCGCGCTGTACCTGCCGATCGTCACGCTTGTCGTCTATGCCTTCAATTCAGGCAATTCGATCGCGGTCTGGGAAGGCGTGTCGCTGCGCTGGTTCTACCAGGCTTGGAACAACGATCAGGTCGTCGATGCCGCCATCCGGTCGCTGCAAATCGCTTTGGTGGCCGCGACCATTGCCACCATCGTTGCCACGATGGCGGCACTCGCCACGACCCGAACCAAACCCTATCCCGGCCTCGGCTTCAAATACGCCTTCATCAACCAGCCGCTGATGGTGCCGGAGGTCGTCACTGCGGTGGCGCTGCTGATCTTCTTCTCGCGCATCAAGATCTGGACCGGCTATTCGGGGCTGGGCTACCTGATGGCGGCGCATACCGCCTTTTGCATTCCCTTTGCCTATCTGCCGATCCGGGCGCGGCTCGAGAGCATGGACCTGTCGCTGGAGACCGCGGCGGCCGACCTCTACGCGACACCCTGGAAGGCATTTAGGCGCGTCACCTTTCCGCTGCTGTGGCCAGGCATCCTTGCCGGGTTGATGCTGGCCTTCGTCATCTCGCTGGACGACGTCGTCATCACCGAGTTCGTCAAGTCCGGCGGCCAGGACACGTTGCCGACCTACATGCTCGGCCAGTTCCGGCGCTTTATCACGCCGGAAATCAACGCAATTTCGACGGTGTTCCTGCTGATCTCGATCTTGATCGTCACCGTCTTCTTTTTCATCAGCAGGAAAAAGGATCACGAGTGACAGGAGAGATACGATGAAGTGGAAACTGACTGCGACGGCGCTCAGCGCCGCGCTGTTCGCCTCGGCGGGTCTCGCCCGCGCCGACGGCGAACTCAACATCTACAATTGGGGCAACTACACCAGCCCCGAGCTCGTCAAGAAATTCGAGGAGACATACAAGGTCAAGGTGACAGTCACCGACTACGATTCCAACGACACCGCGCTGGCCAAGATCAGGCAGGGCGGCAGCGGCTTCGATGTCGTGGTGCCCTCGGCGAGCTTCGTGCCGATCTGGATCCAGGAAGGGCTGCTCCTGGAGACAGAGCCGAACAAGATGGAGAACTTCAAGAACATGGATCCGAAATGGGTCGATGTTCCCTTCGATCCGGGCCGCAAATACACCGTGCCGTGGCAGTGGGGCACGACTGGCGTCACGGTCAACACCGCAGTCTACAAGGGCGATCCCAACACCTCGGCCATCTTCCTGGATCCGCCGCCGGAACTGGTCGGCAAGATCAACGTCGTTCCCGAAATGGCCGACGTCATGCATCTCGCCATCAGATATGTCGGCGGCGAGCCGTGCACCGGCGACAAGGAGGTGCTGAAGAAGGTGCGCGATGTGCTGGTGGCGGCCAAGCCGAAATGGATCTCCATGGACTACGGCACGGTCGAGAAGTTCGCCAAGGGCGACTTCGCCGCCAGCGTCGACTGGAACGGCGCGTCGTTTCGCACCCGCCTGCAGAACAAAGACTTCGTCTATGGCTATCCGAAGGAGGGCTATCCAATCTTCATGGACAATCTTGCGGTGCTAAAGGACGCCAAGAACGTCGAGAACGCCAAGCTGTTCCAGAACTTCGTTATGGATCCAAAGAACGCCGCGCTGATCTCGACTTTCGCGCGCTACGCCAACGGCATCAAGGGATCGGAAGCCTTCATGCCTGAGGACATGAAAACGGCGCCGGAGGTCAACATCCCCGCCGAGTTCGCCGACAAGGGCACGTTCATGCTGACCTGCGCGCCCGACGTGCAGGCACTCTACACCAGGATCTGGACCGAACTGCAGAAGTGATCGCATCGTTGACGGACCCGGCGGCGCGCGCCGCCGGGTCCGTTTTCATATTGCCGGGACGCATCTCATGACCTCCTACCGCAACAGTGAACCGGTGCCGCCGATCATGCAGGGCTCACCGCCCAAGATGGTGCCGCCGAAGCTCGACTGGGATAGGGGACCCTGGAACCGGTGGGCGTTCCAGCACATCCGCGAAATCCTGCCGACCGTCGAAGTCTGGCGCGGCAATGGCCATCGCCGCCGGTTCGAGCGCGCCGACGTCGATCTCGACGTGCTGCCGGTGGGCGGCAGCACGGGGCAGCCTTCGACGCTGGCCGGGCTGCTGGACGAAACCTATACGGATGGGTTCCTCGTGCTCAAGGATGGCAAGATCGCCTATGAGCGCTATTGCAACGGCATGACCGAGCGCACGCTGCATTTGTCGCAGTCGATGGCGAAGTCGGTCACGGGCTCGGTGTTCGGCATACTCGCCGGGCGCGGCCTGATCGATCCCGCCATGCCGGTGACGACCTATCTGCCGGAGCTGGAAGCTACCGGCTGGGCCGGCGCCAGCGTGCAGCATGTGCTCGACATGACGTCCGGCGTGCGTTTTTCCGAGGAATACACCGACCGCTATTCCGATATCGGTCAGGTCGATGTCGCCAGCGGCTGGAAACCGGTGCCGCCGGACAGCGACCCGGCCTTCGAGTGGCCATCGCACATGTTCGAATTGATCCTGCGGCTCAAGAAGACAAGCCGGCCGCATGGCGCTGCGTTCGAATATCGTTCGATAGAGACCGACGTGCTCGCCTTCATCATGGAACGGGTGACCGGCAAGCGGCTGGCGCAACTGGTTTCGGAAGAACTCTGGCAAAAGCTCGGCGCGGATGAAAGCGCCTGCTTCACCGTCGACAGTGCCGGCTACGCCATCGCCGATGGCGGCTTCAACGCCACGCTGCGCGACTATGGCCGTTTCGGCCAGCTGATCCTCGACAATGGCGGCGGCGTCGTGCCGGCCGACTGGATCGAGGCGACGCGCACCGGCAGGCATGGACCGGACTTCAATCCCAGCCTGCCGCAAGGCAGCTACCGCAACCAGTTCTGGATCGAGGACCCGCGTTCGCGCGCGCTGATGTGCCGGGGGGTGTTCGGGCAGCTGATCCATATCGACTGGAACACGAGAATGGTCGTGGTGAAGCTTTCGAGCTACGCGGATTTCACCAGCATCGCCTTTTCGGTGGCGACGATGAAAGCCGTCCACGCGATCGCCGCCGCGCTTGGCTAAGTGACCGTTTGGAAACTCTACTCTGGCGGCCATCTGATTTCGAAACAGTCTCTAAGTTCCTAAAAACCGGAAGGAAAAGCTATGACCGGTAAGACCGCGTTCGAGACCAGACATGGCTTTGCCCGCAACAAGGTGCTGCTCGGCAACTGGCGCGAAAGTCCGTTCAGCCGGTGGTCGTTCCAGAATGTCGGCGAGTTGGTGCCGAGCGCACGTGTCGCTGCAGCGTCAAGCGGCAGTGAGGCGCCGGCACAGGATCTTGACGGGCTGCTTGACGAAAAGGTCGCGCTGACCGGCGGCGCCGAGACCGTTGCGGCCTTTCTCGCGCGCTCCGACACCGACGCGCTGACGATCATGAAAGCCGGCAAATTCGTCGGCGACTGGTTCGCACCGCATATGGAGTTCGGCGCGCGCCACATCATCTTCTCGATCAGCAAGTCGCTGACCGCCATTCTGGCCGGCATATTGGAAGGCGAAGGAGTTTTCGACCCGCAGGCGCCGGTGACCCGCTATCTGCCGGAAGCTGCTGGCTCGGCCTATGGCGATGCCAGCGTGCGGCATGTGCTCGACATGAGCGTCAGCCTCGACTTCGAAGAAGCCTATCTCGATCCGGAAAGCGCCTTTGCCCGCTATCGCCGCGCGACGCTGTGGAATCCGGGCGGCGGCATGGAAAGCCTGGCCGACTTCATCCTGACGCTGCAGCGCCTTAACGAGCCGCATGGCCGGACGTTCCGCTACCGCTCGCCCAATTCCGACCTGCTCGGCATCCTGCTCGAACGCGCGTCCGGCCAGCGCTTCGCCGAGTTGATGCACGAGAAATTGTGGCTGCCGCTTGGTGCAATGAGCGAAGCCTCGGTGACAGTCGACATGGCCGGCACTGCGCGCACGGCCGGCGGCATTTCGGTGACGCCGCGCGATCTGGCCCGGGTCGGCGAGATGATGCGGCAGGGCGGCATCGCCCATGGCCGCCGCATCGTGCCGGAAGCCTGGGTGCGCGACACTGTCAGCACAGGCGGAGACACGGACGCCTGGCAGCTTGGCGCGATGGCGTTCCGCTTCCCGCAAGGCCGCTACCGCAACAAATGGTACCAGACCGGCGCGGCCGGCGGCGCTTTTTGCGGTATCGGCATCCACGGCCAGTGGCTCTACGTCGATCCCAAGGCGGAGGTGGTTATCGCCAAGATGTCGTCGCAGCCTGAGCCGGTCGACGAGCCGCTCAGTGTCGATATGGTCACCTTCTTCGATGCGCTGAGCCGGATGGTCTAGCAGGGCAATCGTATCCGACTGGCAATGTCAGCGCTGCCCCTCATCCGCCTGCCGGCCCCTTCTCCCCGTATAGTGACGGGGAGAAGGGGCTGGCCGCACCGCGGCGCTATTTTTTGCAACGCTGGTCGTTGACGAAACCCTTTGCGAAGGCGTCTTTCTTCCCGTCACTATACGGGGAGAAATGCCCGGCAGGGCAATGAGGGGCAGCGCGCACGTCTGAAGGGCACGGGCAAATCCAGGCGTGGGCGCATTCTGCCATGCGAATTTCCAACGTGCTTTCCTGTGGAACTCTTGATCGGTCGAAAAGAGCGAGGTTGGCGGGGCGACGCTCTGCGCCTATGGTCGCCGCTCTTTTCGACAGGACAGCAGGAACGACATGGCATCCGAGCGCATCGCAGCAATCATCGCAGCCGAGATCACGGCCCGGCCCGAACAGGCCGCGGCGGCGATCGGACTGCTGGATGAAGGCGCGACAGTGCCGTTCGTGGCGCGCTACCGCAAGGAGGTCACCGGCGGCCTGGACGACACGCAGCTGCGCCTGCTGGCCGAGCGCCTAGCCTATCTGCGCGAGCTCGATGCGCGCCGCGACACCATTCTCGGTTCCATCCGCGAGCAGGGCAAGCTGACCGAAGAGCTTGAAACCAAGATCGCTGCGGCCGTCACCAAGGCGGAACTCGAAGACATCTATCTGCCCTACAAGCCGAAGCGCCGGACCAAGGCCGAGATCGCGCGCGAGCGTGGGCTGGGACCGCTGGCCGAGGCCATCCTTGCCGATCGCGCCGCGGTGCCCGCAGAACTGGCGCTGGCCTACATCACTGAAGAGGTGGCCGACGCCAAGGCGGCGCTCGAGGGCGCGCGCGACATCCTGTCCGAGCGGTTCGCCGAGAATGCCGATCTGGTCGGCAGGCTGCGGAGCTACATGAAGCAACGCGCCTTCATGCGGTCGCGCGTTGTCGACGGCAAGCAGGAAGCCGGCGCGAAATTCTCCGACTATTTCGACCATGTCGAGCGCTGGGCCAATGTGCCGAGCCATCGCGCCCTGGCGATGCTGCGCGGCCGCAACGAAGAGGTGCTCTCGCTTGAGATCGAAGTCGATGCCGACGACGCGTCGCCGGTGAAGCCGGTCGAGCGGATGATCGCCGATGCCTACGCCATCGGCCGCCAGTTACCGGGCGACCGCTGGCTGATGGAGGTGGCGGGCTGGACCTGGCGCGTAAAGCTGTCGCTGCATCTGACGCTCGATTTGATGCGGGATCTGCGCGAGCGGGCCGAGGAGGAGGCGATCCATGTCTTCGCCCGCAATCTGAAGGACTTGCTGCTCGCTGCCCCGGCCGGCTCGCGCGCCACGATGGGGCTCGACCCCGGCATCCGCACCGGCGTCAAGGTGGCGGTGGTGGACGGCACCGGCAAGCTGCTGGCGACGACGACGGTCTATCCGTTTCCGCCAAGGAATGACGTGCGCGGCACGCAGGCCGAACTGGCAAAGCTCATCCGCCTGCACAAGGTCGAGTTGATTTCCATCGGCAACGGCACCGGCAGCCGCGAGACGGAAAGGCTGGTCGCAGACATGCTGGCCGACATGCCTGCCGAGTCCGGGCCGAAGCCGCTCAAGGTGATCGTCAGCGAGGCGGGCGCCTCCGTCTATTCCGCCTCGGCAACGGCAGCGGCGGAATTCCCCGGCCTCGACGTGTCACTGCGCGGCGCGGTGTCGATCGCGCGGCGGCTGCAGGATCCGCTGGCCGAACTGGTCAAGATCGAGCCGAAGTCGATCGGCGTCGGCCAATACCAGCACGACGTCGACCAGTACCGGCTCGGCCGCTCGCTGGAAGCGGTGGTCGAGGACGCGGTCAATGCCGTCGGCGTCGACCTCAACACCGCCTCGGCGCCGCTTCTGGCGCGGGTTTCGGGTCTTGGCGCATCGCTGGCCGAGGCGATCATTGCGCACCGTGACGCGGCGGGTCCCTTCGCCAGCCGACGTGACCTGTTGAAGGTCTCGCGCCTTGGACCCCGCGCCTTCGAGCAATGCGCCGGCTTCCTGCGCATTGCCAACGGCACCGAACCGCTCGATGCCTCGGCCGTGCATCCCGAAGCCTATGGCGTGGCGAAAAAGATCGTTGCGGCCTGCGGACGCGACCTCCGCTCGCTGATGGGCGACAGTGCCGCTCTCAAGGCGCTCGATCCGCGTGTCTTCGTCGATGAGCGGTTCGGCCTGACGACGGTGCGCGACATCCTGGCGGAACTGGAAAAGCCCGGCCGCGATCCACGCCCCGGCTTCAAGACCGCCACCTTCGCTGACGGCGTTGACGACATCAAGGATTTGAAGCCAGGCATGCTGCTGGAAGGCACCGTCACCAATGTCGCCGCTTTCGGCGCCTTCGTCGATATCGGCGTGCATCAGGACGGCCTGGTGCATGTCTCGCAACTGGCCGACCGTTTCGTCAAGGACGCGCATGAGGTGGTCAAAGCCGGCGACGTGGTCAAGGTGCGCGTCGTCGACATCGACATCAAGCGCAAGCGCATCGGCCTGTCGATGCGCAGGGATGGTGACGGCGGCACACCGAAGCCGCGCGACAACGGCAACAGACCGGTGCCGCGCGCGCCGGCGCCGCAGCGCCAGCCGGAGCGGCCGGTGCAACAAGGCGCGTTCGGCGCCGCGTTGGCCGATGCGTTGAAGCGTAAGTAGCTACTTCTCCGGCGGCACATGGCGCAGCAGCCAGTCGCGAAAACTGGCGACCGGCGGATGGCCGCGCTTGTCATGCGGCACGACGAGGTAATAGGCGCTGCGGCTCTGCATCGGCCGGCCCGGCGCCGGCACCAACTGGCCCCGTTGCAATTCGCCTGAGATGAGGACCTGCGGCAGCAGCGCCACGCCGAGCCCGGCCATGCAGGCCTGGGCGGCGGTGCCGAATTGCTCGAACTGCATGCCGGGCCCGGTCGGTGCGCTCAATCCCTGATGCTCGAACCACTCGGTCCATGCGCCGGGCCGCGTCGCCATATGCAGCAGTGGCAGGCGGCCGATATCGGCAGGCGTGGCAATGGCGCGGCCGGCCAGAAATTCGGGCGAGACAACCGGCGCCACTGTCTCGCGCACCAGCAGCGTCGAGTCGGCACCGGGCCAGTCGGGCAGGCCGTATGGATGGCGGCGTCGAGCCTCTCGCGGGCGAAGTCGAAACGGCCGATGCGGGTGACGAAATTGATGGTGATATCAGGGTTGCTTTCGACGAAATCCGGGATGAGCGGCATCAGCCAGCGTGTGCCGAAGGTCGGCAGGATCGCAAGGTTCAAGATGCCACTATGCCGATTGCTCATCAATCCAAGCGCTGCGTCGCGCAATTGACCCAAGGCGGCGCGCACCGCTTCGGCATAGATCTCACCGGCCGTCGACAGCCTGACATTGCGGCTGTCGCGTTCGAACAGCTGGCGGCCGAACTGGTCCTCCAAAAGTCTGATCTGGCGGCTGACGGCGCCCTGGGTCAGATCGAGCTCCCTTGCGGCGGCGGTGAAGCTGCCCAGCCGGGCCACCGCCTCGAAGGCGGCAAGGGCGCTGATACCAGGCAAAAGGCGGCGCTGCACGTTCATGATCCATTACTAACGCTCATTGGTTGGCGAAGCAATTTCGTTTGATTTTTTCGAACCGGAAGCCGATAAGCCGCCCAATTCATGTTGTTGTTTGTGCATGTCGTTATCCCAAACCGCCGGACACCTTCGGGTCAGGCCCGAGGGCAAGCTTTTGGGCGACATGCAAGAGTTGGGAGAGCGAGAGCCATGGCCGCCGACAAGAACGCATTCGTCTGGGATGATCCTTTCCTGATCGAGGACCAGCTGTCGGAAGACGAGCGGATGGTGCGCGATGGCGCAGCGGCATTCGCCGCCGACAAGCTCGCCCCCAGGATCGAGGAAGCCTATCTCGAGGAAAAGACCGATGCCGGGATCTTTCGCGAGATGGGCGAAGCGGGTCTGCTAGGCATCACCATTCCGGAAGAATATGGCGGGCTCGGCGCCAACTACGTCACCTATGGCCTGGTGGCGCGCGAAGTCGAGCGCATCGATTCTGGCTATCGCTCGATGATGAGCGTGCAGTCGTCGCTGGTGATGTATCCGATCCATGCCTATGGCTCGGAGGCGCAGCGCAAAAAATACCTGCCGAAGCTGGCGTCAGGCGAATGGATCGGCTGCTTCGGGCTGACCGAGCCGGATGCCGGTTCCGACCCTGGCGGCATGAAGACGCGGGCCGAGAAGACGGCGAACGGCTACAAGATCTCCGGCTCGAAAATGTGGATATCGAACGCGCCGATCGCCGACGTGTTCGTCGTCTGGGCAAAGTTGTCCGACAAGAGTGGGGGCGCGCATGACGGCGAGATTCGCGGCTTCGTGCTGGAAAAAGGCATGAAGGGGCTGTCGGCGCCAAAGATCGACGGCAAACTCAGTCTCCGCGCGTCGATCACCGGCGAAGTGGTGATGGAAGGCGTCGAGGTCAGTGAGGACGCGCTGCTGCCTAACGTGTCGGGCCTGAAGGGGCCGTTCGGCTGCCTCAACCGGGCGCGCTACGGCATTTCCTGGGGGGCGATGGGCGCGGCGGAAGATTGCTGGCACCGGGCCCGCCAATATGGCCTTGACCGCAAGCAGTTCGGCAAGCCGCTGGCCGGCACGCAGCTGTTCCAGAAGAAGCTCGCCGACATGCAGACCGAGATCGCGCTGGGGCTGCAGGGCAGCTTGCGGGTCGGGCGGCTGATGGATGAGGGCAAGATGGCGCCCGAGATGATCTCGCTCGTCAAGCGCAACAATTGCGGCAAGGCGCTCGACATTGCCCGCCAGGCCCGCGACATGCATGGCGGCAACGGTATCCAGATCGGCTACCACGTCATGCGCCACGCGCAGAACCTGGAAACGGTCAACACCTATGAGGGCACGCATGACGTGCATGCGCTGATCCTCGGACGGGCGCAGACCGGGTTGCAGGCGTTTTTCTGAGCCGGCCCCTGGGCCGGCAACGCTGCTTAAATTAGATGCACCGCAACATCTCTGCTTGGAGAATGGCCAGCATTTGTGTCAGGGTTCGGCGAGTTCGTTTGAAACGCCGACTTTCGGGGTCCCATGGCAATTCTGGCAGCCGTCTACCACCTGACCCATTACAAATATGACCGGCCGGTCGTCCTCGGCCCGCAGGTCATCAGGCTGCAGCCGGCGCCGCATTCCCGCACCAAGGTGCTCAGCCATTCGTTGAAGGTCGGGCCGGCGAACCACTTCGTCAATCTGCAGCAGGATCCCTACGGCAATTTCCTGGCGCGCTTCGTGTTTCCGGAACCGGTGACGGAACTGAAGATCGAGGTCGACCTCGTCGCCGACATGACGGTCTACAATCCGTTCGATTTCTTCGTCGAGCCGGCGGCCGAGATCTTTCCGTTCGAATACCCGGAAGAGATCAGCGCCGATCTCGCCATCTACCGGACGCCGGAACCGGCTGGACCGCTGCTGTCGGCGTTCCTGCAAACCATCGATCGCCACCCAACCAATACCGTCAATTTCGTCGTCGACCTCAATGCCCGCCTGCAGCGCGAGGTCGCCTATATCGTGCGCATGGAAACCGGCGTTTTTTCGCCGGAGGAAACGCTGGCCGCCAAGAAAGGCTCGTGCCGCGATACGAGCTGGCTGCTGGTGCAGATCCTGAGGAACCTCGGCATCGCCGCGCGCTTCGTTTCCGGCTACCTGATCCAGTTGAAGCCCGACCTCGTCGCGCTTGACGGACCGCCCGGCACGGCGACCGACTTCACCGATCTTCATGCCTGGTGCGAGGTCTATCTGCCGGGGGCCGGCTGGATCGGCTTCGACCCGACCTCCGGCCTGCTCACCGGCGAAAGCCATGTGCCGCTGGCGGCCACGCCGCATTTCCGCAACGCCGCGCCTATTTCCGGCATGGCGAGCTTCGCCAATGTCGAGTTCGGCTTCGACATGCGGGTCGACCGCATCGCCGAGCACCCGCGCATCACCAAGCCATTCTCCGACGAAAGCTGGCAGGCGCTTGACGCATTGGGCAGGCAGGTCGACGCCGCACTCGAAGCCGGGGACGTGCGGCTGACCATGGGTGGCGAGCCGACCTTCGTGTCGATCGATGATTTCGAGGCGGAGGAGTGGAACACCGCCGCCGTCGGCCCGACAAAACGCGAAAAGGCCGATGCGCTGATCCGCCGGCTGCGTGAGCGTTTCGCGCCCGGCGGCTTCCTGCACTACGGGCAGGGCAAGTGGTATCCGGGCGAAAGCCTGCCGCGCTGGACCTTCTCGCTGTACTGGCGCGCCGACGGCGAGCCGGTGTGGAGCGACCCGTCGCTGATCGCGCGGGAGAACAGCGAAGCAGATGAAGCAGGCGAAGCAGAAGTGGGGCCGAAGCAGGCTGAAAGCCTGCTGACGGCGATTGCCGATGAACTCGGCATCGACAAGTCAATGGTCAGCGAAGCCTATGAGGACCCGGCTGAGTGGCTGCTCAAGGAAGGCAAGCTGCCGGAGAATGTCGATCCGTCCAATTCGAAGCTGGACGACCCCGAGGAGCGCAGCCGCATGGCGCGGGTGTTCGAACGCGGCCTGACCAAGCCGTCGGGCTATGTACTGCCTGTCCAGCGCTGGAACAGCCAGGCGTCGGGACCGCGCTGGCGTTCGGAGAAGTGGAAGACGCGGCGCGGCAGGCTGTTCCTGGTGCCGGGCGATTCACCGGTCGGCTACCGCCTGCCGCTCGGCACGCTTCCCCATGTGCCGCCGGCGCAGTTCCCCTACATCGTGCCGGTCGATCCTTCGCTGCCGCGCGGACCATTGCCGGCGCGCGAGGCTATTTTGCCTGAAGCCGCTTCTTTGCCGGAGGCTGCCCCGGCCGAACTTGAAGGCGCTGACGAAATGGCGCGCCGCCAGCAGGCGGCGTCCTTCACCGCAGCGACCGGCCAGCAGGACCGTGTCGAACAGGAGATTACCGAGATCGGTGGCGCGGTGCGCACCGCGCTGTCGGTCGAGCCGCGCGACGGACGGCTTTGTGTATTCATGCCGCCGGTCGAGGCGCTGGAAGATTATCTCGAACTTGTCGCGGCGGCCGAGAACGCGGCAAAGGCTATCGGCCTGCCGGTGCATATCGAGGGCTACGGTCCGCCACACGACCCGCGCCTAAACGTCATCCGCGTGGCTCCGGATCCCGGTGTCATCGAGGTGAACATCCATCCGGCTGCGAACTGGCAGGACTGCGTGGCGACGACCACAGCGATCTACGAGGAGGCGCGGCAGACGCGGCTTGGCGCCGACAAGTTCATGATCGACGGCCGTCATACCGGCACCGGCGGCGGCAACCATGTCGTCGTCGGCGGCGCAACACCCAACGACAGTCCGTTCCTGCGCCGCCCCGATTTGCTGAAGAGCCTGGTCCTGCAATGGCAGCGCCGTCCGTCGCTGTCCTACCTGTTCTCAGGCCTGTTCATCGGCCCGACCAGCCAGGCGCCGCGTTTCGACGAGGCGCGCCACGATTCGCTGTACGAGCTTGAGATCGCCATGGCGCAGGTGCCGCATCCGGACAGTGGCAGCGCCCCGTTGCCGTGGCTGGTCGACCGGCTGTTCCGTAACCTGTTGACCGACGTGACGGGGAACACCCACCGTTCGGAAATCTGCATCGACAAGCTGTTTTCGCCCGACGGCCCGACCGGCCGGCTGGGGCTGGTCGAGTTCCGCGGCTTCGAGATGCCGCCCAATGCGCGCATGAGCCTGGCGCAGCAATTGCTGGTGCGCGCCATTATCGCCCGCGCCTGGAAGAACCCGCTCGATGGCCGCTTCGTGCGCTGGGGCACGTCGCTGCATGACCGTTTCATGCTGCCGCACTACGTCTGGGCTGACTTTCTCGACGTGCTGGACGACCTCAAGCTGAACGGCTTTGAATTCCGTCCCGAATGGTTCGACGCGCAGCTTGAATTCCGCTTCCCGTTCTGCGGCGAGGTCCAGCATGCCGGCATCAAGCTGGAACTGCGGCAGGCGCTGGAGCCGTGGCATGTCATGGGCGAGCAGGGCGCGATCGGCGGCACCGTGCGCTTCGTCGATTCCTCGGTCGAGCGGCTGCAGGTGAAGACCGAAGGGCTCAATCCGGAACGTCATGCGGTCGTCTGCAACGGCCGCATCGTGCCGATGAAGGTGACCGACTCCAGAGAGATCGCGGTGGCCGGCGTCCGCTTCAAGGCCTGGCAGCCGTCATCGGGGCTGCATCCAGCACTGCCGGTCAACACGCCGCTGGTCTTCGACATCTACGATCGCTGGTCGGGCCGGGCGGTCGGCGGCTGCGTCTACCATGTCGCGCATCCCGGCGGGCGCAGCTACGACACTTTCCCGGTCAACGGCAACGAAGCGGAGGCGCGGCGGCTCGCCCGCTTCGAGCCGCGCGGCCATACGCCGTCCGCCTACGTGCTCCGCGACGAACAAGCCTCTGAGGATTTCCCGATGACCCTTGACCTGCGGCGGCCTGCAAGACTCTGATCAGCAATGGCAAAGGGGGATCACCAGGAAATACGCGGCAGGCCGCATAACCTGCTGGAGCACTACCAGCCGATCGACGGCGTCGTCGACGAGATGATCGATGCATCAGGCGATCCCCGTCCGGTCTGGAAGGAGTTCATCGAGGCGCTGGAAGATCTAGGGCCTGAAAAGCTCGCCCAGCGCTTCGCCCGCGCCGACCAGTATCTGCGCGACGCCGGCGTCTATTACCGTCTCTACGATCAGGCCGGCGCCAATGAGCGCGAATGGCCGCTGGCGCATGTGCCTCTCCTGATAGGGGAGCAGGAATGGGCCGCGATCAGTGCCGGCCTGGTCCAGCGGGCCGAGCTGTTCGAGGAAACGATTGCCGATATCTACGGGCCGAGCCGCCTGGTCGAGAAAGGCATCCTGCCGGCGGGGCTGATCGCGGCCAGTCCGGAATATTTGCGCCCCGTCGTCGGCACCAGACCGGCCAGCGGCCATTTCCTGCATTTCTGCGCGTTCGAGCTCGGCCGTGGACCGGATGGCCGCTGGTGGGTGCTGGGCGACCGCACGCAGGCGCCGTCAGGTGCCGGCTTTGCGCTGGAAAACCGCGTCGCCACAACGCGTGCGCTGTCCGACATCTATGGCGAGATGCATGTGCACCGCCTTGCCGGCTTCTTCCGTCGCTTTCGCGACGCGCTTAACGGCATGGCCAAGGGATCGGGCGGCCGTGTCGCCATCCTGACGCCGGGGCCACTCAACGAAACTTATTACGAGCATGCCTATATCGCCCGCTATCTCGGCATCATGCTGCTCGAAGGCGAGGATCTGACCGTCTCCGGCGGCCGATTGATGGTGCGTACGGTTTCCGGGCTGATGCCGGTCAGCGTGCTGTGGCGGCGGCTCGACGCCGCCTTCGCCGATCCGCTGGAGCTGCGGCCGGATTCGCAGATCGGCACGCCAGGGCTGGTCGAGGCGATCCGCCGGGGAGCCGTCTCAGCCGTCAACGCGCTCGGCTCCGGGCTGATGGAAACGCGGGCGCTGTTCGCCTTCCTGCCAAAAATTTCGCGCGAATTGCGCAACGAGGAGCTTCTCTTGCCGAGCGTCGCGACATGGTGGTGCGGGCGGGACGCGGACCGTGACCATGTGCTGGCCAACCTCGACCGCATGGTGATCGGTCCAGCGCTGTCGACGCGGCTTGCCTTCGAGGATGACGATTGCACCAGGCTGGGCTCAGCGCTGGTTGCCGGGGAAAGGGCCGAACTGATAGCCCGGATCGAACGGGACGGCGGCGCCTTCGTCGGACAGGAAGCGGTGACGCTTTCGACCACGCCGGTCTATGTCGGTGGCTGGCTTGAGCCGCGGCCGGCAGCCCTGCGCGTCTATCTGGCGCGAACGCCGGAAGGCTGGACGGTGATGCCCGGCGGTTTTGCCCGCGTCGGCTTTTCGCTCGACCCGACCGCAATCGCCATGCAGCGCGGCGGCCAGGCTGCGGATGTATGGGTGGTCAGCGACAGGCCGGTGGAGCGCGAGACGCTGCTGCCCCAGGAGCACGACAGCTTCACCCGCACCCCGCCAGGCAGCCTGCCCAGCCGCGCTGCGGAAAACCTGACATGGCTCGGCCGCTATATCGAGCGATCGGAAGGCACGGTGCGC
>NZ_JBVVQB010000019.1:0-109392 GCF_055811775.1 Mesorhizobium sp. WSM4844
AGGGTGTTTGGACCGGAGACATCGCGAACAGGTGTGCGAGGACATCGCGAACAGTTTTGCCATCCTATCGAGCAAGGGCATTGAGGTCGATGGTTTCTATTTTCTGATGTCTGAACCAGGCGTCGAAGACGCCGTCGGCAGCGGTTGGACGAAAGGCGACGGACTTTCCGGCGAAGGCCCTGCACAGGCGCACGCTGTGGCCGAGAATGGAGACGAAGCCATGCTGCTGAACGCGGCGGATGAGATCGTCCTTGGCATAGTCGAACGGCTCGACGACGGTTTCGCGATACTGGCGCTGCGAGACGCGGTAGCGGTCGAGCGGCACGGCGCCGCCAAGCGCGTCGTGCGGACGCTCGGTGTTGTAGATGTGATGCCAGCGATCGAAGGCGTCCTGGGCCTTGGGGAGATCGGCAAAGGGCGGTCCCTGCAGCGCTTCGGCTTTGAGCGAGCGATGGAAGCGCTCGTCCTTGCCGAGCGTCTGCGGGTGGCAAGGCCTGGAATGGCTGACGGCGACGCCGGCCTCGATCAGCCAGACGGTGAGCAGCGTGAAATTGTTGCGGCCGCCGTCGCCCCAGGGCGGGCCGTTGTCGGTAGCGATACGCCACGGCAGGCCGTAGCGGCGGAAGGCGGCGATCAGCCGGGTCTTCACGGTTGCTGTGGTCTGGTCGGCGCAGGCCGACAGCGCGATCGAGAAGCGCGAATTGTCGTCGAGCACGGTGAGCGGATGCAGCCGACCGCCACGCAAAGCGACGTGGCCCTTGAAGTCCATCTGCCACAGATCGTTGGGAGCTTCGTGCTCGAAGCGGATGAAGGGCTGAGCCCCGCCGCCCAGCACGCCCAGCTCGATGCCGTTGCGGCGCAGAATGCCGGTCACCGTCGAGGCCGCGGGCGTGCCGATGCCGTCGCGGGCGATGACGCGCGCGATCTTGCGTCCACCCCAAGCCGGATGCGCCGCACGCACCGAAAGCGCAGCCGCTTCCACCTCCGGCGCGCACTGCGCCGGGCTCGATCGCGGCCGCCGCGACTGCTCGGCCAGTCCTGCCTCGCCCTCGCTCCGGTAGCGCAAAAGCAGCTTGTGGCCGCACGTCCGTCCGATGCCGAAGCGCCGACACAACGCGCTCACATTCGCCCCCTCCGCCGAGGCCAGCCTCACGAATTCCAACTTCTGCTTCATCGCGCTTGTGTCCTTGAACGGCATCCCGAACCCCCTCGCGCACAATGCGCAAAACTGTTCGCGATGTCCTCGCACACCTGTTCGCGATGTCTCCGGTCCAAACACCCTTGTGGGAGAAGGTGTCGCCGAAGGCGACGGATGAGGGGTGTTCCAGCTTGGCAATTGCTTGAAATCGCCGCCGCCTCATTCCTTCAGCACCCCTCGTCCGTCTCGGCGCTGCGGGCCGATCCACCTTCTCCCACAAGGGGAGAAGGGAAGGACGCACTCGGCCAATAAAATAAAAAACCGACGTCAGCTTGCTTCTGACGCCGGTCATTTAGGTTTTGGGATCGTCGCGCTCGATTTCTCCAAGGGAGAAACCGAGGTTGGTTCGATCCGACGCAGACCCGTGGGCGGGGGGCTTGGGGTTTACGAGCCAGTGCCGGACCGAACCGTCTCAGGCAACACCCGTAAATTCGTCGGAGATTGGGGCTTTAGCGCGGTTAAAAGAAGGCAGGATTGTGGCAAAGCATCACCAATTTCAACGGGCGTTTTTATAAACGTGACTGGACACCGCGGAAACGTTGCGCCGCCAGCCTTTCCCCAGCCGGGCTTGCAATTCCATGGCGAAAGCGCCAACTTTGATTAATGTAAGATTCATTCGAAGGGATCGAGGCATGACTGATCACGGCAGTGGGACGGAGGATGGGGACGCATCCGCAATACTGATCCCGCTGCATGAGGCAAGACGTGAACGCCTCGACCAGCCGGTGCGGTTCGACCGGCGTGAATTGGACCAGATCCTGAGGCTTTACGGGCGCATGGTCGCCGCCAATGAATGGCGCGACTACGCCATCGACCATCTTGCCGACCGCGCCGTCTTTTCCGTCTTCCGTCGCACCAGCGAGGTGCCGCTGTTCCAGATCGTCAAGGATCCGAAGCTGGCGCGCCGGCAAGGGGCTTTCGCCGTCATCGCCGCCGGCGGCCGCATCCTTAAGCGCGGCCAGGAGCTTGGCCGCGTGCTTGGCGTGTTCGACCGCACGCTGAAACTTGTCGAGGCCTAACTACTTGTTGTGCTTCCGGAATCTCTGCTCCGGCAGTGAGTTGGGATCGGGCGGAACCTGAGACCCGCCATTGATCGGCAGTTGCATGAACACCGTGTCGAGCCAGCGTCCGAGCTTGTAGCCGGAGGCTTCCAGACGGCCCGAATGGCGAAAGCCGAGCTTTTCATGCAGCCGGACCGAGGCACTGTCCGGCCGACCGTCGCCGATCACCGCGATGATCTGGCGGAAGCCCGCCGCCTCGGCCGCCGCGATCAGCCCTTGCATCAGCTTCAGCCCGATGCCATGGCCCTTGGCCTCGGGCGCGACATAGACAGAATCTTCGACGATGAACCGGTACGCAGGCCGTGCCCGGAAGGCGCCGGCATAGGCATAACCGAGCACGATGCCGGCTTTTTCCGCCACCAGATAGGGAAAGCCGCCCGCTATCAAACTGTCGAAGCGCTCGCCCATCTCGGCACGGCCAGGCGGCTCCAGTTCGTAGCTCGCCGTGCCGTGGATCACCGCATCGGCATAGATGGCGGTGATGCGGTCGAGATCGGCCGCTGTCGCGCCGCGTATCGTGATGCTGCTCATAATTTATGCAAGCCGTTCATCTGCCTTCTATAACAGCAAAGGCCGGCACAGAAGGAAAGGGCGGCCGTTGGGCCGCCCTTTCCAAATTCGCTGGTCCACAGACTCAAGGGACCGGTGTTAACGGCGATCGCCCATGAACTGCAGCAGGAACATGAACAGGTTGATGAAGTCGAGATAGAGCCTCAGAGCGCCCATGATAGCCTTGCGGCCGGCGACATCAGTCTCGTCGCCCTCGAAATACATCTCCTTGATGTTCTGCGTGTCGTAGGCGGTCAGCCCTGCGAAGATCAGCACGCCGATCGCCGAAACGGCGAAGGAAAGCGCCGATGACTGCAGGAAGATGTTGATCACACTTGCGATGATCAGACCGACCACGCCCATGATCAGGAACGAACCGAGCCCGGAAAGATCGCGCTTGGTCGTGTAGCCGTAGAGCGACAGTCCGCCAAAGGCGGCGGCGGTGGCGAAGAAGGTCTGCGAGATGCTGGCGGTCGTGTAGACCAGGAAGATCGACGACAGTGACAGGCCGACGAGGCCGGCATAGACCCAGAACGTCGTCTGCGCGGCGGAAACGCTCATCGACTGGACGCGAAACGACAGGAACAGCACCGCTGCCAGGGGGGCAAAGATCACCAGCCATTTCAGCGGCGAGCCGAAGATCGCGTAGCCAAAGGATGTCAGCATATCGCCGTTCGGCAGCGTAGCGACCGCCGAAGCCGGATCGGTGGTGGTGGCCAGCATGATCGTTCCGACCGCGGCGAGGCCGGTGATGAGGAGGCCAAGCCCCATCAGATTGTAGACCTTGATCATATAAGCGCGCAGGCCCTGGTCGATAGCAGCATCGACGCCGACGCCGGGCACGGCACGCGTCTGATAATTGCGAACGGGTTCAGCCATGGAAATCCTCATATTGCTTCTGCCCCGTCCGGTGTCCGGTCGATTTGGACCGAGGCGCCGCTGGCGGGGCTCCAGCATGCCTGCCGCGAAATATGATGGTTATTGGCGTCAAGAACAAGACCGTAACCGGGCGTAATGCTTCGTGAAGTAGCAAAAATCCGGATTTATCGGCCGTCCGAAGCCCAACATTAACAAGATTTAACCAAATCCCGGTCGCGTTGAGCTTGCCGACCCTTGCAGATCAGAGATTGCGCAGCACCGGCGCCGCCTTGTGGCCCAGCACCCGCCAGGTGCCGGCGAGGCCGATGCCGACCGTGACCAGCAAGGCAAAGACTATTGTGGCCACCGCCACATCGGGCATGAAATGCGACGGCAGCGTCATGACGCGCGCGACAACGAACCACGCCGCAATGCCGCCTGCCGCCAGCGCGAAGATCGCGGTGGCGAGGCCGATCAGCATGTATTCCAGCGAAAAGGCCGCGATCAGCGTCTTCCTGGTGGCGCCCAGCGTCTTCAGCACCACCGCATCGTGGATGCGGGCGCGGTTGCCGGCCGCCAACGCGCCGGCCAGCACCAGCACCGAGGCGATCAGCGCCACCCCGGCCGCGGCCCTGATCGCGGTGCCGAGTTGCGCCACCAGCCGGTTGACGATGTCGAGCGCGTCCTTGACCCTGACTGTCGTCACCGCGGGAAAGGCACGGGTGACGGCGTTGAGAAGACGGGCATCGTCGGCCGGCGACGCGCCCTTTTCGGTCAGCGTCGCCAGCCAGCTGTGCGGCGCGCCGGCAAATGTGCTGGGCGAGAACACCATGACGAAATTGATGCCCATCGTCTCCCACTCGACCTGGCGGAAATTGGCGATCTTCGCCGTCACGTTGCGGCCGAGCACGTTGACGGTGACGGTATCGCCGAGTTTCAGCCCGATCTCTTTGCCTTCCTCGGCCGAGAACGACACCAGCGGCTCGCCGGCATAGTTGTCCGGCCACCATGTGCCTTCGGTCAGCGTCGCATTCGCAGGAATTCTGGCCTCGTAGGTCAGCCCGCGATCGCCGCGCAGCACCCAGGCCCCTTCCGCCGGGACCTTGACCTTGTCGACGTCGACGCCATTCAACGCCATCACCCGGCCGCGCAGCATCGGCACCTTGACCAGCGTGCCTTGCGGCGCCTCCCTGCCGACCAGCTCCGAGAACGCATCGACATCGCTGCTCTGGATGTCGACGAAGAAGAAGTTCGGCGCCCGCTCCGGCAGGCTGCCGGAAATCTGCCGCCTGAGATTGCCGTCGATCAGCGCCAGCGTCACCAAAAGCGTCAGCCCCAGTCCCAGCGACAGCACCACCGACGGCGTCAAGGCGCCCGGCCGATGGATGTTGCCGATGGCGAGCCTGAGCACCGTCGAGCCAACGCGCGGGCTCCTTTTGGCGGCCCACTGCACCAGCGCGCCGACAAGGCGCAGCACCAAAAAAGCAAAAATGGTGGCGCCGACGAAGATCGAGGCGATGTAGCGGTCGCCGGAAAACAGAATGGCCAGCGCCGCCAGCAGCAGCGCGATGCCGAGCGCCGCCGCCGTGTAGAGCGGGCGCGGAAAACCGCGGCCCTCAAAACCCATTTCACGAAACAGCGCCGTCGCCGGCACGTCGCGCGCCCGGCCGAGCGGCAGCAAGGCGAAAGCCAGCGTCACCAGCAGCCCGAACAGCGCCGCCATGCCGAGCGCGCCGGGATAGAATCCGCCTTCCGCCGGCACCGGAATGATCGACTGGAGCGCCGCGCTCGCCGCGAACGGCATCAGCGCGCCAAGCACGACGCCGAGCATGATGCCAAGCACGGCGATCATCAGGATCTGCACCAGGTAGACGGCAAAGACGAAACCGCCCGAAGCTCCCAGGCTCTTGAAGGTGGCAATGACGCCGCGCTTGCCGTCGAGATAGGCGCGCACCGCATTGGCCACGCCGACGCCGCCGACCACCAGCGCCGTCAGCCCGACCAGCGTCAGGAACTGCGAAAACCGTTCGATATTGGCGGACAACGCCGGTGCTGCATTGCTGCGCGTGCGGATCGACCAGCCGGACTCGGGAAACTCCTCCGCCGCCTGATCCTGAATAGCTTTTATCCGCGCCTCGCCGGTGCCGCCGGGCAGGCGGACCTTGTAGGCGTTCTCGACCAGGCTGCCGGGCTGGATCAAACCGGAAGCGGCAAGCCCGTCGGTCGAGATCATCAGCCGCGGCGCAAAGCCGAAGCCGTCGGATACCGCGTCCGGCTCGTTGACGAGCCGGGCGCGCAGTTCGAAGGTGGCGCTGCCCAGCTTCAGCCGGTCGCCGATCCGAAGGTTCAGCCGCTCGAACAAAAGGTCGGGTGCGGCGGCGCCGAAAACACCGGATTTCTCGCCGAACAATTCCTGCTTCGACAGCACCGGCTCGATCTGCAGCGCACCATAGAGCGGATAGGCGCCGTCGACCGCCTTGGCCTCGACCAGCGCCTGGTCGGAGCCGTCCTCGAGCCGCGCCATCGAGCGCATGTTGGCGCTGTGCGAGACCGTGCCCAGCCCGTCAAGAAAGATGTGCTCGGCCTGCGTCGCGGCGCGCTGATTGAGCTGAAAACGAAGATCGCCGCCGAGCAGCGACTGGCCTTCGTTGGCGACACCGGCGGTAATCGCCCGGGCCACCGAATTGACACCGCCGATCGCCGCGACGCCAAGCGCGATGCAGGCAAGGAAGATCAGGAAGCCGGACAGCCCGCCGCGCATCTCGCGCAGCGAGAAGCGGAAGGCGAGCTTCAGCGTGCGCGACAGCGGCATCAGGCCGGCACCTTGCCAGGCTTTGGAACTGATTCTGGCGCATCCTCGATCCGGCCCGACCGCATCGACACCTGCCGGGAGCAGCGTGCGGCGAGCGCCGGATCATGGGTGACCAGCACCAGCGTCATGCCGCGCTCGGCCGCTTTGGCGAACAGGAGATCAGCGACCTGCCGTCCCGTTGCCTGGTCCAGGTTGCCGGTTGGCTCGTCGGCGATCAGGATGCGCGGCGAAGGCGCCAGCGCCCGGGCGATCGCCACACGCTGCTGTTCGCCGCCGGACAATTCGCCGGGATAGTGAGTGACGCGGTCGCTCAAGCCCACCGCCTCGAGCTCCCGCGCCGCCACCCCGAACGGATTGGCATGCCCTGCTAGTTCCAGCGGCACTGCGACATTTTCGAGCGCTGTCATGTTGGGGATGAGGTGGAAGGACTGGAAGACGATGCCAATGTTTCGCCCGCGAAACGATGCGATCTGATCTTCGCTCTTGCCGTTCAGCAATTCGCCGGCAATCCGTACCGTACCCGAATCGACCCTTTCCAAACCGGCCAAAACCATCAGCAGCGTCGACTTTCCCGAGCCCGACGGACCGACAATGCCGGTCGCCTCGCCACTTGCTACGTCGAGGCTGACGCCTTTCAGGACATGGACGGAAGACGCTCCTTCGCCGAGCGTCAGCGATACGTTTTTCAGCGCGATGACGGCTTCTGTCAAAATAAAATCGTCCTATATGGGAAAGGGAGGGCAGAATTCCGCCTACCGCCAGTATAATGTTCTCGGTCATATGGGGCCCTGCCGCATGGCTTTCAAACACCGACTTGCCGCAGCCTTCGTCCTTTTCCTCGGAATTTGCGGCGCCATTTCTTCGGCGCGCGCCGAGCCGTTCACGATCGTCGGTTTCGGCGACAGCCTGATGGCAGGCTTTGGCCTCGGACCGGACGAAGGCTTCACCCGAAAACTTGAGGCAGCACTCCGCGCCAAGGGCCACGATGTGACCGTCGCCAATGCCGGCGTCTCCGGCGATACGTCGAGTGGCGGCCTGTCGCGGCTCGACTGGTCGGTGCCGGACGGCACGCAGCTTGTCATTCTCGAACTCGGTGCCAACGACATGCTGCGCGGCGTTTCTCCCGATATCACCCAAAAAAATCTCGACGCCATGCTGGCGAAGCTGAAGCAGCGCAACATCGCCGTGCTGCTGGCCGGCATGCGCGCCGCCCCCAATCTCGGCGCCGACTACCAGAACGGCTTTGAGGCGATCTTCCCGAAACTGGCGGAAAAACACGGCGTCACGCTTTATCCATTCTTTCTCGACGGCGTCGCCGGCGAACCAGCTATGCAGCTTGAGGACGGCCTGCACCCGAATGCCAAGGGCGTCGACCGCATGGTCGAGCGCATACTGCCGGATGTCGAGAAAGCCATTGCCGTGGTTAAGGGCAACTCTTGAAGGGACCGGATTTCGATGATGCCACGCATTCCCCGCACGATTTGATTTTAGGCCAGGTGCAACCAACAAACCGCTTGCCCCGCTCGATTTTCGATGATTCGCTAGGGGCAGAGTTCGATTCGAGGACAGGAGGCTTGCCATGCCGCGTCTTTTCACCGCCCTCGAAATACCGCGTGATGCCGCCCTTTCGCTGTCCCTGCTCCGGGGCGGCCTGCCCGGAGCCCGTTGGATCGACGTCGAGAACTACCATATGACGCTGCGCTTCATTGGCGATGTCGAGGGCCATGTCGCCGACGAGATCGCCAACGCGCTCGACCGTGTCCACCGCCCATCCTTCGCGCTGACACTGTCCGGCGTCGGCGCCTTCGGCCAGAAAAAACCGCACGCGGTGTGGGCCGGCGTCTCCTTCTCGCCCGATCTTGCGGCGCTGCAAGCCGAGATCGAGCGCATCTGCCAGCGCCTCGGCATCCCCGCCGACCCGCGCAAATTCATGCCGCATGTGACGCTGGCCAGGTTGCGCAATTCGAGCCCGCTCGACGTCGCCCAGTATCTTTCGGCGCGCGGCAATTTTTCGACGCTGCCCTTCCGTGTCGGCCGCTTCGTCCTGATGTCGTCGCGCGATTCGGTCGGCGGCGGACCCTACATCGTCGAGGAGGCCTGGCCGCTGTCGGGCGCCGACAGCCGTGCCTCGAGCCGCGTCGCCAGCGCCTCCGACGCTTCGCGGATCATGCGGTAGACCGAGGCAAACGCCTCCGGCCCCTGATGATAGGGGTCCGGCACGTCGCCCACCTTTCCCTCGGCGAACTGAAGGAACAGATGGACACGGTCGCGCATGGCGGCAGGCACCAGCGCTTTAAGATCCCGGAGATTCGATCGGTCCATGGCGAGAATGAGGTCGAAACGCGAAAAATCGTCCGGCGCCAGCTTGCGCGCCGTCTGTCCGGAAATATCGACGCCGTGCCGCTTGGCGATCGAGATCGAGCGCGGGTCGGGTGCCGAACCGGCTTCCCAGTCGCTGGTCCCGGCCGAATCGAGCAGGATATCCCGATCGAGGCCGCGCTCCGCCAGGACGGCGCGCAACACGCCCTCCGCCAGTGGCGAGCGGCAGATATTGCCGAGACAGACAAAGAGAATGGATTTTATCGGCTTGGCGCTCATCGATCCGGCACTATGCTGAAGACTGCAAATCCAGATAGCACGGGAAGCGACCATGGCGAGAGAGAAACTGAGCAGTGAGGCGGTCGCCGAGGCGCTGGCCGGGCTCGACGGCTGGTTGCTGGACGAGGATGGCGGCTCGATCGCGCGCAGCTTCACCTTCAGCGATTTTTCCGAAGCCTTCGCCTTCATGACCCGCGTCGCCCTGGCGGCGGAGAAGATCGACCATCACCCCGACTGGTCGAACGTCTACAACACGGTGAACGTGACGCTGAACACCCATGATGCCGGCGGCCTGACCGCGCTCGACTTCGAACTGGCCAGGACGATGGACCGCTATTTCGGTCAGGTCGTTGGAGATCTGTCGACGCCTTAGTCCCGATTTTCAGGCCTGGGAGCGGCCGAACTCTTGTAGTGGGCTGGCGCTTTCACCACATTTTCCGCTGGCAGGCACGCGTGGAACGCCATGCGCAGCCTCGTTAGGAGAGACTGATGGCGCAAAAATCAGGTTTTGATTTCTTCGGCTTTGGCGGCAAGCCGGGCGACGAGAGCGAAGTGCGCGAGAAATTCTGGCGCACGGCCAAGCGGGCTGCCCGGCAGATCCCGTTCATGGAGGAACTGGTCGCCGCCTACTACTGCGCCATGGACAAGAACACGCCGCTGCGCGCCAAGGGCATCCTGGTGGCGGCGCTCGGCTATTTCGTGCTGCCGGCTGACGTCATCCCCGACTTCGTCCTCGGACTGGGCTTTACCGACGACATCGCCGTGCTGACCGCCGCGATCACCACCGTCAAAGCCCACATCACATCAGCGCATCGGCTCGCCGCCAAACAGGCGATTGCCGACAACGGCTGAGCCGGCGATAAGGCAGAAAAGTCAAACTCTTGCCGCTTTCGTGGCATCCAAGTCGCGAAAGGGACGTTGCAACTGCCGCTTTCGAGCGACGGGCGCAAGGATGGCGGCGGTTTCCTGGGGTGGATGTCCTTTTCCTGAGGGAACTTCACCGTTTGGTAACCCAGATTAAATCAAAATGAAGCGACGGGCAGGACGCCGAGCCGGCCTGCCTCCGCACCATATATGGGAAAAGCGATGCGCGGATTGATTGCTACAATTTTGAGCCTGGCACTGGTGGCCATGACAGCGCCGGCTCTGGCGCAGTCGGCAACCAAGATCGGCCAGCACAATGCCTGGGGCACCTACAGCTACCAGGCGTCGGGCGGCAAGGTTTGCTATGTGTTGACCGTGCCGACCGACAAGCAGCCGCCGACGCTTGACCATGGCGACATGTTCTTCTTCGTCAGCCAGCGGCCGGGACAGCAAGTGTCTTACGAGCCGCAATTCATCGCCGGCTACAATTTCCAGGAAAACTCCAAGGCCACCGTCACCATCGACGGCAAGAGCTTTTCGATGTTCACCCGCGGCAAGTCGGCCTGGGTCGAAAACGCCGCCGAGGAGCCGGTGCTGATCGCCGCGATGAAAACCGGCAGCGACATGAAGGTGCAGGCGAAGTCCGGCCGCGGCAACACCACCACCTATGTCTTTTCGCTGAAAGGCATTTCGGCGGCGCTGTCGTCCATCGCCAGGTGCAAATAGCCAATAATTAGGTGCGGTCCCTTCTCCCCTTGTGGGAGAAGGTGTCGCCGAAGGCGACGGATGAGGGGTGTTCCAGGGAGCGACAACGCCTCATTCCTTCCAGCACCCCTCATCCGTCTCGGCGCTGCGCGCCGATCCACCTTCTCCCACAACAAGGGGAGAAGGAAACCACCGCCACCCATGACTCCGCCGTCAAGCTGTGCTATGCGCCGCGCTTCATTTCGGGCACGATGCTGTAATCGGCCGTAAATCGCTTATATTGGCGCAACAATGACCCTCTCATTCGACCTTACCACTGAAGGCGCCCGTGACGCGTTGCGCGCCCGCGCCGCGCCGACGGAAAAACCGTCGCTGATCGGCCTGACCCGCGCCGAGCTTGGCGCTGCGCTCGTTGCATCAGGCATCGTGCCGGAGCGCCAGGCCAGGATGCGCGCCCAGCAGCTCTGGCACTGGATGTATGTGCGCGGCGTCTCCGACTTTGCCGGTATGTTCAACATCTCCAAGGATCTGCGCGCCGAGCTCGACAAGCATTTTACCGTCGCCAGGCCCGAGATCGTCGAGGAGCAGATTTCCTCCGACGGCACGCGCAAATGGCTGTTTCGCTTTCCGCCGCGCGGCGCCGGCCGGCCGGTCGAGATCGAGACCGTCTACATTCCCGAAGAAGGCCGCGGCACGCTCTGCATCTCCTCACAGGTCGGTTGCACGCTGACCTGCTCCTTTTGCCACACCGGCACGCAGAAGCTGGTGCGCAACCTGACCGCGGAGGAAATCCTCGCCCAGCTTCTGACCGCCCGCGACCGGCTCGGCGATTTCCCCGACCGCGACACGCCCGATGGCGCCGTCGTTCCGGCCGAGGGCCGGAAAGTGTCCAACATCGTCATGATGGGCATGGGCGAGCCGCTCTACAATTTCGAGGCGGTGAAGAAGGCGCTGCTGATCGCGTCTGACGGCGACGGGCTTTCCCTGTCGAAGAGACGCATCACGCTGTCGACCTCCGGCGTCGTGCCGGAGATCTTCCGCACCGGCGACGAGATCGGTGTCATGCTGGCGATCTCGCTGCACGCCACCAATGACGATCTGCGCGACCTTTTGGTGCCGATCAACAAAAAATATCCCTTGAAAGAGCTGATCGCCGCCTGCCGCGCCTATCCCGGCCTGTCGAACGCCCGCCGCATCACCTTCGAATATGTGATGCTGAAGGACGTCAACGATTCGATCGAGGACGCCAAGGGACTGATCAAGCTGCTCAAAGGCATTCCGGCCAAGATCAATCTGATCCCGTTCAATCCGTGGCCGGGCACCAACTACCAGTGCTCGGACTGGGAGACGATCGAGAAATTCGCCGACTACATCAACAATGCCGGCTATGCCTCGCCGATCCGCACGCCGCGCGGCCGCGATATCCTCGCCGCCTGCGGCCAGCTCAAGTCGGAATCCGAGCGCATGCGCAAGGTCGATCGGCTCGCGCTGGAAGCAATGATGATCGCGGGGCACGGCGAGGCGTGAATCGCGATCTGCCTTGGGGCCGCATCGCTTTTGCATTTTTTGGCTATCTTGCCGCCGTTCTGATCGCAGTCACCGTTGCCGTCTTTGCAATTCTGGCCCCGACTGCCCTGCCGGATAACGGCGCCTGGGGGTCCTTCTACGCTAACAAAAGCAATATTGAAGTTCTCTACATCTTGGGCCTTTACGTCACTTTTCCGACAGCGTTGCCCGGTTTTCTGATGACGCTGTTTGTTGCGCGTCTGGGACGCTGGGTCGGATGGTTGCCATTCGCTTGCGCTGGCACGCTTAATGCCGTTCTTGCATTGGCGATCTTCAGGGTTCCGCTGCATATGCCACTGTTGGGAACGCCTCTTATGATATTGCTGCCCTGCCTGCCGGGCGGGTTCGCTGGCGGCATCGCCTATTGGGCGGTGGTCAGACGGTCTCTTCCCAGCAATGAAGAGTTCTTTTGGTCATGAACCGCCTTGTCCTCTACCTCATTCGCTTCGCCGTCATCCTGATTGGCTATGCCGTCGCCGCACTGGCGGCCAGTGCCTTCCTCAACATCACGTTCCTGGCCTCTCTTGGGCTGATGACGGACGAGACGGAGCCGGCAGCGCAGGCCTCGCTGTGGTTTTCCGTTCCGTTCGTTGCGCTGTTCGTCGCCTATTTCGCCTTTATGCCGGCAGCGGTGGCGATTCTCGTCTCGGAAATCCTGGGACGGCGCGACTGGCTGTTTTATGCGCTGGCGGGCGCAGTGGTCGCGGCGGTCTTCCTCGGCTTCGCTCACCAGAACGCCGACGCCAATTTCGAGATCACCGACCCGCGCGTCGTCGCTGCCGTGATCGGCAGCGGCATGATCGGCGGCATTTTCTACTGGCTGAGCGCCGGGCGTTCGGCCGGAAGCTGGCGGCAGATCGGACCATGATCCCGAAAAGTGGAGGCCGGTTTTCGGAAACGATCATGGTCAAGCAAGAATAGGTCTACTTCGCCTGGGCGGTCAGGATCTTGAGCGCGAAGGCCGAAAACACCCCGGCGAACAGATAGTCGACGACGCGCGTTACCCGCGGGCTTGCTTTCATCGCGCTCGAGAACTTTTCTGCCGCAAAGACCATCGGCGCTGTTACCGGGATCGACAAAACGACGAACATCGCGCCGAGGAAGAACAGTTTTCCGGGCGCGTTCGGATCATGGGCCGAGACGAACTGCGGCAGGAAGGTCATGAAGAACAGGATGATCTTCGGGTTGAGCAGATTGACGCCGAGCCCTGCCGCCCACGCACGGAACAGTGAAATCTCCGGCCCGCTCTTCTTCTCGGGCGAAAACGCCGATCCCTTGGTGATCGCTTGCCACGCCAGGAAGACGAGATAGGCAGCGCCGAAGATCTTCAGGACAAAAAAGGCCGCTGGCGAGGCGACGATCAACGCCGAGATGCCGACCACCACAAGCGTGGTGTGGATCAGCGTGCCGAACAGCGCGCCGGCCATCGAGGCAAAGCCGATGGCGCGGCCATGGCTCAGCGTGCGCGACACGAACAGCGTCATGTCGGGGCCTGGCGTGATCGCCAGGATCACGGTGGCGATGGCGAACTGGATCAGCGTGGTGGTGTCGGGAATGAAGGACATCTGCGGGCCCCTGGATAAAGAAAGCGAAGCCTATAGCGCAGGTGCCAAGCCCGCGCCAGCTTCTCGCAAGCACGGCGTCTGGTATAGCGAGACTCCGACAAACAATCGCGCCCAACTCGGGAAGCCAATCGTCAAATGTCGGCGCCGCCCCTCATTGCCCTGCCGGGCATTTCTCCCCGTATAGTGACGGGGAGAAAGGGGCTGGCCGCAGCCTCAGCGCCGTTCTTGCAGCGTTAGAGTTTGGCGAAACCGATGAAGCCGCCTCCTCTCCCGGTCACTATACGGGGAGAGCATGCCGGCAGGCAGGTGAGGGGCGGTGCAAACGCCAGGAAGGAACGATTGCCCTCCGGAACACTGTTCGTCCCTTGCGCAAGGCGGAAACGCCGTGATACCTCGCCCGCAAAGAACCCTGTCGTGGAATAGCCAAATGTCAAAAGCAAAAGCCGTCAACAAGGTCGTGCTCGCCTATTCCGGCGGCCTTGACACCTCCATCATCCTGAAATGGCTGCAGACAGAGCTTGGCGCCGAGGTGGTCACCTTCACCGCCGATCTCGGCCAGGGCGACGAGTTGGAACCGGCGCGGCGCAAGGCCGAGATGATGGGCATCAAGGATATCCGCATCGTCGACGTGCGCGAGGAGTTCGTCTCCGACTTCGTCTTCCCGATGTTCCGCGCCAATGCCGTCTATGAAGGCACCTATTTGCTCGGCACCTCGATCGCCCGCCCGCTGATTGCGAAACACCTGGTCGAGATCGCAAGGGAGACCGGCGCCGATGCCGTTGCTCATGGTTCTACCGGCAAGGGCAACGACCAGGTCCGCTACGAGCTTTCGGCCTATGCGCTCAATCCCGACATCAAGGTCATCGCGCCATGGCGCGACTGGTCGTTCAAGTCGCGCACCGACCTGATCAACTTCGCCGAGCAGCACCAGATCCCGGTGCCGAAAGACAAGAAGGGCGATGCGCCGTTTTCGGTCGACGCCAACCTTCTGCATTCGTCCTCCGAAGGCAAGGTGCTGGAGGACCCGTGGAGCGAGCCGCCGGAATTCGTCCACCAGCGCACCATCTCGCCGATGGACGCGCCGGACAAGGTCACCGAGATCGAAATCGAATTCCTGAAGGGCGATCCGATCGCGCTCGACGGCAAGAAACTATCGCCGGCGACGATGCTGGCGGCGCTCAACGATCTCGGCCGCGACAACGGCATCGGCCGGCTCGACCTTGTCGAGAACCGTTTCGTTGGCATGAAATCGCGCGGCGTCTACGAGACCCCCGGCGGCACCATCCTGATATCAGCCCACCGGGCGATCGAATCGATCACGCTCGACCGTGGCGCCGCCCACCTCAAGGACGAGTTCATGCCGCGCTACGCCGAGCTGATCTACAACGGCTTCTGGTTCGCGCCCGAACGCCTGATGCTGCAGGCGATGATCGACAAGAGCCAGGAAGATGTCGAAGGCACGGTGCGGCTGAAACTCTACAAGGGCAACGTCATCGTCACCGGCCGCAAGTCGAAGAAGACGCTCTATTCCGACGCGCTGGTCACCTTCGAGGACGATCGCGGCGCCTACGACCAGAAGGACGCCGAAGGTTTTATCCGCCTCAACGCGCTGAGGCTGAGGACGCTGGCGGCGCGCAGTCGAAAGAGCTAACCAGAATAGGACATGTAGAACCCGGTGAAAGCCGGGTTCCTTATTTGTATCCCCTAATATACCGACATCAAAAGACTAGACCAGACGCTTTCTCGCTTGACCTCTCGGCGATCTTGTCCAACTGCTTTCGCAATGGGCAGGGGAATTTGCTATGAGATTGGGGTTTTTGATTTTGCCGGCGATGGTCGGCGCGCTGGCAGGTTGCCAGACTGGGCAGGACACCGCGAAGAAGAATCCCGAGGCTGGGTACAACCGCTGCATCGCCGCTGTCGCTGTATGGAGCATTACGCTCAAACATGAGACCTCCGCCTTCATGGGTGTGTCCCAGGAACGCATGCCAAGCCTCTTCTGTCAGCGCCTGCGCGATGCGGTGCTCAGTGGCCGAATTACCGCGTCCGACATCAACAGCCTCCAGCTTAATCAACCGACCGAGATTTGGAAGGTCATTAAGGGGAAGTGACGGGTCAGGCGCTGGCTACGCGCATTGCGCTCGATGTCTCTACCGTCGTTTCACATCAAAGGTTTTTTGCCCCGTCGATCCGCCCTGCCTGGCCTATGGCGGGAAGGCACTTCTTCGGCTCAACCTTCCTAAGGAAAATGCGAGGGAACCATGCGAAAACTGATCTCCACCGGCTCGCCCTTCGAGAAGGCCGCCGGTTATTCACGCGCCGTGGTACAGGGCGACTGGTGTTTCGTCTCCGGAACGACCGGCTACGACTATGCGACCATGACAATGCCGGAGACGGTCGAGGCGCAGACGCGCAATTGCCTGGCGACGATTGCCAAGGCGTTGCAGGACGGCGGTTTTGAGATGGCCGATGTGGTGCGGGCGCATTACTACATCACCGACGCGGCTTTCGTCGACATCGTCTTTCCGCTCCTGGGCGAGGTGTTTGGCGACATCAGGCCGGCGGCAACGATGATCGTCTGTCAGCTCAACAAGCCGGAAATGAAGATCGAGATCGAAGTGACGGCACTGAAGCGCTGAGTTCGATGGCGGCGCAGGAGCTTGCGCGACCTTGTCGAGGCACGTTCATCGACAAGGATGCTCTGAACCAAACGCTTGCGCGTGAGCCTCTTGGCGTTTAGCAAGGCCGCGGCTCACGACAGCGCCGCGCATCCTTTAGACGCGCAAAGGACGCTGTAGAATTTTGTTTCTGCGCATGATGCTTTGCGAAATCGATTCCGATTTCATGCGCCACAATTAGGACGGTTCCGGATGGCTTCGAAAAATCTTCTCCTGCTCGCCGGCGACGGCATCGGCCCCGAGGCGATGGCCGAAGTGAAGAAGCTGATCGCCGCCATGAACGACAAGCTCGACAGCGGTTTTGTCACCGATGAGGGGCTGGTCGGCGGCTGCGCCTATGACGCGCATGGCGCGGCGATTTCCGATGCCGACATGGCCAAGGCGATGGCCGCCGACGCGGTGCTGTTCGGCGCCGTCGGCGGGCCGAAATGGGATGCGGTGCCTTATGAGGTGCGCCCGGAAGCCGGACTGCTGCGGCTGCGCAAGGACATGGAGCTGTTCGCCAATCTCAGGCCGGCCATCTGCTATCCGGCGCTGGCGGCATCCTCCTCGCTCAAGCAGGAGGTGGTCGAAGGGCTCGACATTCTGATCGTTCGCGAGCTCACCGGCGGCGTCTATTTCGGCGAGCCGAAGCAGATCATCGATCTCGGCAACGGCCAGAAGCGCGGCATCGACACCCAGGTCTACGACACGTTCGAGATCGAGCGCATCTCGGGCGTCGCCTTCGAATTGGCGCGGACTCGCAAGAACCATGTGACCTCGATGGAAAAGCGCAATGTGATGAAATCCGGCGTTTTGTGGAACGAGGTCGTCAGCCAGACCCACAAGGCCAGATACGCCGACGTCAAGCTCGACCACATGCTGGCCGATGCCGGCGGCATGCAGCTGGTGCGCTGGCCGAAACAATTCGACGTCATCGTCACCGACAACCTGTTCGGCGACATGCTGTCCGACATCGCCGCCATGCTGACCGGCTCGATCGGCATGCTGCCCTCGGCGTCGCTCGGCGCGCCGGATGCCAAGACGAAAAAGCGCAAGGCGCTCTACGAGCCGGTGCACGGTTCGGCGCCGGACATTGCGGGCAAGGGCATCGCCAACCCGATCGCCATGATCGCCTCCTTCGCCATGTGCATGCGCTATTCCTTCGGCATGGTGGCCGAGGCCGACCGCCTGGAAAGCGCCATCGCCGCCGTGCTCGACCAGGGCTTGCGCACCAGGGATATTCTTTCCCCTGGCATGACCGAGGTCGGCACCGCTGAGATGGGCGACGCGATCATCGCCAGGTTCCTGGGCTAAGCCTGCTGGCGATCGACGTCCGCCCGGCTTCCAGCCCCTCAAAATCGCTGTGTCGAGCTGCTAGGCCCTGACCCCCGCCGGCACCGGGCCCCACTGATTTTCACGGGCCTGCGTCGGGATCAGCGCGAAGACCAGGATGATCAGCCAGCCGATGGTCGGGATGAGCACCGCCAGAAAAAGCCAGCCGGTCAGGCCGATGTCGTGCAGGCGACGCACGTTCAGTCCGATCCAAGGCGGGATTGTCGCCAGCACAAACGCGCCGCAAAGACCGACCGTCGCTGCCGGCAATTCGTCAAGATCGCCCATCGCGTCGTCGATGAAAAGGCCGACGCCGACGACCACGATCAGCGCGATCGCCCAGAACAGGCAATAGCCCCAATATTCCTTGCGGCGGGCACGGCCGGCGAAATTGAAGTAATTTTCAGTCAGGCCCCGCCGGAAGTAGCTCCAAAGGTCGGTGGCGGGAGCATTTTCAGCGAAACGGCCGAAATGTTGCGGCGCCACGGGCGCATTGCCGGCCTGAGACGGGGCCACGGTTGCGTCCGTCGGACTGGCAGCCTGGACACGGATCGAAAAAACCTCGCGTGCCCGTCCGCCAGCCGGCTGGAACTCGATGGCCGTGCCCCCGCCTATCGTCGCCTCTCGGCGCAGATCCTCGCGCGCGAACGTGTAGCGGTTGCCGTCGGCCCCGGAGATGAAACCAAAACCCTGGTCCTCGTCATAGTGAAGCACTTCGCCGCGCATGTCCTGCCCCTCGTCCCGCTGGCCAGACTGTTCAAAGTTGCGGCAGACCGCAAGGGGTGCGTGCGCGGGAGCATCGCTCCAGACAAAAGATAGCGCGCCACTCGTGTTGGAGACGACCAATCGTCGAAGTCTGCGCCGCCCCTCATCGCCCTGCCGGGCACTCCCCGTATAGTGACGGGGAGAAGGACGCTGTCATCGCCGGTTTCGCCAATCGCGGGCGTCGCGGAAAGAACGCCGAGGCTGCGGCCAGCGGGCTTCTCCCCGTTTACGGGGAGAAGGTGCCGGCAGGCGGATGAGGGGCGGCGCAGACCTGAATCGATTGCCTTGGCGAGGGCCAGCCCTTGCAGGCCATGACTAGCCAACGATGCCAGCAAATCGCTAAGCCGGCCCCTTCTTCGCTTTCTTGCTCTTGGCGGGTCCGGCCTTGTCGAATTTCGGCTTGCCTGCCTTCCCGGCCCAGGGTTTTGCCTCGAATGCGGCGGGGCGCTGATCGGCTGACGGTGCGCGCTTCTCGAATTTGGGCGCGTTCTGGTCGAACGTCCGCTTGCCGCGGTGCGGCTTCTTGTCCGGCCGTGGCTCCTGATAGCCGGCCCGCGACAGGTCGGGCGTGCCGTCCAGCCGCTTCACCGCGATGTTGTTCTGCAGCTTGCGGTCCGGGCCGATCGCCTGGAGGAACCGATCGGCCCAATCCGCCGCGATCTGCACGAAAGTTTCCTCCGGCTGCATCTTGATGGCGCCGATCTCGCGCTTGGAGATGCCGCCGGTCCGGCACAGCATCGGGATCAGCCAGCGCGGCTCGGCGTTCTGCCTGCGTCCCACCGACAGCGAGAACCAGACGCTGTCGCCGAAATCGTCGCGGCGGCTTGGCGCCTCGTCGCGACGGGCAGATCTGTCGCCACAGGGCCTGTCGCCCGATGGCGTGAACGGAGCGACGTCTAGGAGATCCTCGGGCGCCGAGCGGCTGGAGCGGCACAGGCGCACGAAGGCGGCGGCCACCTGATCGGGGCCGTGCTGCTCAAGAAGCGCATTGATGAAGCCGCGTTCATCATCCGTCACAGGCTCGCTGAAAACCGGGTCGGCGAGGATGCGCTCGTCGTCGCGGCGCAGGACGTCGTCGGCCGAAGGCGGGCTTGCCCAGGTCGCCGCAAGGCCAGCGCTTTGCAGCAGCCGTTCGGTGCGCCTGCGGGCATTGTTGGGCACGATCAGCGCGCTAACACCCTTACGTCCCGCCCGCCCCGTCCGCCCGCTTCGGTGCAGAAGCGTCTCCGGATTGGTCGGCAGGTCGGCGTGGATCACCAGTTCGAGGTTGGGCAGGTCGATGCCGCGCGCCGCCACGTCGGTGGCGATGCAGACTTTTGCGCGGCCGTCGCGCATCGCCTGCAGCGCGTGGCCGCGCTCGTTCTGGCTCAGCTCGCCCGAAAGCGCGACGACGGAAAAGTTGCGGTTGTTGAAGCGCGCGGTCAGGTGATTGACGGCGGCGCGCGTGTTGCAGAACACCAGTGCGTTCTTCGCCTCGTAATAGCGCAGCACGTTGATGATGGCATTTTCCCGGTCGGCCTGGGCCACGCTCAGTGCCCGGTATTCAATGTCGAGATGCTGCTTCTCCTCGCCGGCTGCCGAGATGCGCACCGCATCGCGCTGGTAGCCCTTGGCCAGCGTGGCGATGGAGCGCGGCACGGTGGCCGAAAACATCAAGGTGCGGCGCTCGGCCGGCGCGGCGTCGAGGATGAATTCCAGATCCTCGCGAAAGCCGAGGTCGAGCATCTCGTCGGCCTCGTCGAGCACCACTGCCTTCAGCTCGGACATGTCGAGCGAATTGCGGGTGATGTGGTCGCGCAGCCGGCCGGGCGTGCCGACAACGATATGGGCGCCGCGCTCCAGCGTGCGGCGCTCGGTGCGCATGTCCATGCCGCCGACGCAGGACGCGATCGCAGCGCCAGTCAGGTCGTAGAGCCATTCGAGCTCGCGCGTCACCTGCAAAGCGAGCTCCCGCGTCGGTGCCACGGCCAGCGCCAGCGGTGCTGCGGCATGGGAAAAGCGCTCGGCGCCGTCGAGAAGGGTCGGCGCCAGAGCCAGCCCGAAGGCGACGGTCTTGCCGGAGCCGGTCTGGGCGGAAACCAGCGCATCGGCCTGTCCGAGCTCGAGTACCGCCTTCTGCACCGGCGTCAGCTCGACATAGCCGCGTTTTTCCAGCGCCTTTGCCAGCGCGGGGACAAGTGCTTCGAAATTGGACATTTCACTCTTTCGGAATTCGGATTCTTTTATGCCCGGCAATGGGTCATCCGTCGGCGAGCGCCAGGAGCGCCACGAGCCAAACGATCCAATCGTTCGTACTTCGCGCCGCCGCCATTGTACAGGGCAAGCGCCTCGCCGCGTCGCGATTGACTCTTTACGCAAACCGCGTAAAAGCCGGCACCGAATGGGGTAGTTTCGATGCGCGGCCTTTTGATGGCGCTTCTTGCCTTCGACGTTCCCGGCCGCATTGCGAACCATTGGGCCGGGCGTCTCGGCGCGTCTGTTCGTTCCAGCAAAATCACGTTCTTGGCCAAAAAAACCGGTAAAACGACCACTAAAACGGTCTGATTCCCTTGGCCTAACCACCCTCTCCCGGGTCCGGCCCGGGGGTTGAAACCCGCATCGGCCGGCGGGTTTTCTCCAAAAAACCGAGCGGAGAGGACAGGAGATTTCGATGAGTTTCAAGGTTGCAATCGTCGGCGCCACGGGCAATGTGGGTCGGGAAATGCTCAACATACTGGAAGAGCGCGGCTTTCCGGTGAGCGAGGTGGTGGCGCTGGCCTCGCGGCGCAGCCAGGGCACGGAAGTGTCGTTCGGCGATCGCACGCTGAAGGTCAGGGCGCTCGACCAATATGATTTTTCCGATACCGACATCTGCATCATGTCGGCCGGCGGCAACGTTTCGAAGGAATGGTCGCCGAAGATCGGCAAGCAGGGCTGTGTCGTCATCGATAATTCGTCGGCCTTCCGCTATGACCAGGACGTGCCGCTGATCGTGCCGGAAGTGAATCCGGACGCGATTTCGCTGTTCACGCGCAAGAACATCATCGCCAACCCGAACTGCTCGACGGCGCAACTGGTCGTGGCGCTGAAGCCGCTGCATGACCTCGCCACCATCAAGCGTGTCGTCGTCGCCACCTATCAATCGGTGTCCGGCGCCGGCAAGGAAGGCATGGACGAACTGTTCACGCAGACCCGCGCGGTGTTCGTCGCCGATCAGGTCGACGTCAAGAAGTTCACCAAGCGCATCGCCTTCAACGTCATCCCGCACATCGACGTCTTCCTCGACGACGGCTTCACCAAGGAAGAATGGAAGATGGTCGCCGAGACCAAGAAAATGCTCGACCCCAAAATCAAGCTGACGGCGACCTGCGTGCGCGTGCCGGTGTTCATCGGCCATTCGGAAGCGGTCAACATCGAGTTCGAAAAGCCGATCACCGCCGAGGAAGCGCGTGAGATCCTGCGCGAAGCGCCGGGCTGCCAGGTTCTCGACAAGCGCGAGGACGGCGGCTACATCACGCCGCTGGACTCGGCCGGCGAGGACGCGACCTTCATCTCGCGCATCCGCGAGGATTCGACCGTCGACAACGGCCTGTCGATGTGGATCGTCTCCGACAATCTGCGCAAGGGCGCGGCACTCAACGCGGTGCAGATCGCCGAATTGCTGATCGAGCGCGGGCTGATCCAACCGAAGAAGAAGGCGGCGTAACTTCTCGCTCACGGGCCGTATCGCCGCTGCCGCGGCGGGCCCTCCGCGGGGCGCCGGACGACCGGCGGCCCGCAGTCGCGGGCTCGGCCTTCGGCCGGTTAGCTCCCTTCTCCCCCGTTCACGGGGGTGAGAAGCGGACGGAAAGCCAATTGCTTGGCTTTCCGAACGACGAACGCCCGTGGCGACAGCGAAGGGCCGGGGGCCCCGGCAGGCGGATGGGGGGCGGCACCGACGTCTCAGGTAGGACGCATCGGGCCGGCATCACCTGGCCTGCCCTGCCCTCAAACCGGCAAGACGACATCGCTATGTCGCTGGCTGCTGGGCTTGTACGTGTATTGCGTCGCACAATGGAACCGACCAGGATCATTGCCGGTCCGTGAAAGGGGTTTCGATGATCGTTCGCCCGCGCCCGGGATTTTTGCATCTGTTCTTCATCATGCGCGGCTCGGTGGTGCCGCGCATCCTGCCGCAGATCTTCGGCTTCGGCATTTATGGCGCACTGGTGGTGCTGGCGGTCAGGGCCCTGCAGCTTGACCTCGGCAATGCCGGGCCCGCGCCGCTCGCCTTGCTCGGTGTGGCGCTGTCGATCTATCTCGGCTTCCGTAACAATGCCGCCTATGACCGCTGGTGGGAGGCGCGCAAGCTGTGGGGCCAGCTTGTGTTCGACATTCGCAATCTGGCGCGCGCCAGCACCGGGTTGATCGAGGATCGGGTCGAACTGCGCGGGCTGCTGATGGAGGCGATCGCCTTCTGTCACTTCCTGCGCGGCCTGCTTCGGCGGGTCGATGCCACGACCGACGCACGCGCGTTCATCGATGAAGCGGCCGAAAGTGCTGCCAAGCTGGCCAACCCGCCGGACGCCATGCTGCGGCGGATGGGCGAGCGAGCCGCCGCGTTGTACACGGCCGGCGCAATCGATGTCATGGGCTACCGCATTCTCGACGAGCGCCTATCGCAAATCGCCGCAGCGCAGGCCGGCTGCGAGCGCATCATGGGAACACCGCTTCCGTTTGCCTACACGCTGCTGTTGCAGCGCACCGCCTATATCTTCTGCCTGCTGCTTCCGTTTGGGCTGGCCTCGACTGCCGGTTGGGCGACGCCGCTGTTCACGGCGCTGATCGCCTACACCTTTTTCGGCCTCGACGCGCTTTCGGAGGAACTCGAGGACCCGTTCGGCACCGAGGCCAACGATCTCGCCCTCGACGGTCTGTGCCGCGTCTGTGAAATCTCGGTGTTCGAGGCGCTCGGCGAGGCGCCGCCAGAAATGATCCCCGCCAAAAAATACTATTTTTCCTAGGGTTTGTTCCCGCGCTCACCGAAGCACCGTGCGCTGGAAAAATCATAAGCGTGTCGGATCGCCGCCTCACGCCGCGTCCTTGGTTCGACCCTCGCCAAGAGGGCTCGAAACACCGGAGGACCAATGACCACGTCTCAAACAGCATCCGTCACGCCGAGCGCGCTGTGGACCGGCCGCGGGCTCAGCGCCCTCATCGTGCTGTTCATGACCTTCGACGGCGTCATCAAGCTGCCGCCGCTCGATGTCGTCACCCAGACCATGGTACAACTCGGCTGGCCGGCCGATCCCGATGTCTCGCGCATGCTCGGCATCGTCGGGCTGGTCTCGACCGCGCTCTATGCGGTGCCGCGCACCTCGGTGCTCGGCGCCGTCCTGCTCACCGCCTATCTCGGCGGCGCCATCGCGACCCACGCGCGTCTTGGCAGCCCGCTGTTCTCGCACACCTTGTTCGGCGTCTATCTCGGCCTCATTCTGTGGGGCGGCTTTTTCCTGCGCAATCCCGGGGTGCGCTCGCTGATCCCGTTCAGCCGGTAGCGGCGGCGTCAAAAGCCTTTCGATGGCGGTCGCGCCGCCAGAGAGGCGGCTGTCTGCCGCCACCCTTCTTCCTTGTCCTTGGATCAAATCGACCGGTTGCGAGTTAGACGATGTGGGGCGAGGACGGAAAACCCCATTTGGGAGGAGCGACGATGAAGAAATTGGTGGTCCTGATCATATTGGCAACCACGCTCGCAGCCTGTTCCCGGACAGAACAGGGCGCCGCGGTCGGTGGCCTGGGAGGCGCTGCTGTCGGCGCTGCCGTTGCAAATGACCCGGTGGAGGGAGCTGTTGTTGGTGGTGCTGTCGGCGCCGTCGCCGGCGCACTGATCGGTCGTGCGACCGAACCCGGCCGGTGCCGCTATAGCGATCGCTATGGACGCGTCTACATCGCCCGCTGCCCGGCAGGCTATTGATCGGGCCGCGTCATAGCTCCGACGAAATGAAACGGCGGGCAAAGCGCCCGCCGTTCCGTAAGCGATAAAAAGCGGATTATTCGGCGGTCGCGGCTTCCGCCTCGGCCGGCGCGGCTGCCGCAGCGGCAACCGCGGCGGCTGCATCGTCCTGCGCCTTCTTCAGAAGTGCGGCGCGTTCCTGCGCCTTCTTGCCGGGTTCGGCCTTCTTGGGATTGGAGCGGGCCTCGCGCTTGGCGATGCCGGCCTCGTCGAGGAAGCGCAGCACGCGGTCGGTCGGCTGGGCGCCGTGCGAGAGCCAATGCTTGACGCGGTCGGCGTCGACCTTGACCCGCTCGCCGTCCTTGGGCAGCAGCGGGTTCCACGAGCCGAGCGACTCGATGAAACGGCCGTCGCGCGGCGAACGGGCGTCGGCGACGACGACGTGGTAATAGGGACGCTTTTTCGAGCCCGCACGGGCCAGTCGGATTTTCAATGGCATTTCTTTTCTCCTAAAACGCTGATTTCGGGTTTACGGCTGGTCCTCAGCCGGTTTTCGTTCCGCCGTTGGATGCGGCGATATGCTCGTGATGGCGGATCACTTCGCGGACGACGAAGTTCAGGAATTTCTCCGCGAAATCCGGGTCGAGATGGGCGTCCTTCGCCAGTTGGCGAAGGCGGGCGATCTGCTGCTGCTCGCGCGCCGGATCGGCCGGCGGCAGGCCATGCGATGCCTTCAGCTCGCCGACCGCCTTGGTGCAGCGGAAACGCTCGGCCAGCATGTGGATGAGCGCTGCGTCGATGTTGTCGATCGAGGCGCGGTAGTCGACCAGCGCCGCGCGTGCGTCGGCCATGTCCTTCTCTTCGTTCATCGCGCCCTCACTTCTTCTTGCCAGGGGCGTTCTTGCCGAGCATTGGCAGACCGCCGCCGGATCCTGGCAAACCAGGAAGCTTCATGCCGCCGGGCAGCCCAGGCAGACCACCGCCACCTGGGAGGCCACCGGGAAGACCCTTCATGCCGCCGAGACCGGCTGCCTGTGCTTGCTTCTGCAAGGCTTCGAGCTGCTTGGGGTCCATCTTGGACAGGTCCGGCATGCCGCCGCCCATCATGCCGCCCGGGCCACCCATGCCCCCTGGCATCATGCCGCCGAGTCCCATCTTCTGGGCCAGACCGCCCATCATGCCACGCATCAGGCCACCGCCTTTGCCCTTGCCGCCCATCGCTTTCATCATGTCGGCCATGCCGCGGTGCATCTTCAGGAGCTTGTTGATCTCGGCCGCATCGGTGCCGGAGCCTGCGGCGATGCGCTTCTTGCGCGAGTGCTTCAGAATATCGGGGTTGGCGCGCTCGGCCTTGGTCATCGACGAGATGATGGCGAGCTGGCGGCCGAACATCTTGTCGTCGAGACCGGCGGCAGCCATCTGGTCCTTCATCTTGCCCATGCCCGGCATCATGCCCATGATGCCGCCCATGCCGCCCATCTTCGACATCTGCTGAAGCTGGCCGGCAAGATCGTTCAGGTCGAACTTGCCCGACTGCATCTTCTTGGCCATCGCCGCCGCCTGCTCGGCGTCGATGTTTTCGGCAGCCTTTTCGACGAGGCTGATGATGTCGCCCATGCCAAGAATGCGGTCGGCGATGCGCTTGGGATGGAATTCCTCCAGCCCGTCCATTTTCTCGCCGGTGCCGATCAGCTTGATCGGCTTGCCGGTGACGGCGCGCATGGAAAGTGCCGCACCACCACGGCCGTCGCCATCCATACGGGTCAGCACCAGGCCGGTGATGCCGACGCGCTCATCGAAGCTTTTTGCCAGATTGACGGCATCTTGGCCCGTCAGCGAATCGGCGACCAAAAGGATTTCGTGCGGCGACGAGACCTTCTTGATGTCGGCCATCTCGACCATCAGCGGCTCGTCTATATGGGTGCGGCCGGCGGTGTCGAGGATGACGACGTCATGGCCGCCGAGCTTTGCCGCCTGCACGGCGCGGCGGGCGATGTCGACCGGCGTCTGGCCCTCGACGATCGGCAGCGTGGCGACCTTGACCTGCTCGCCGAGCTGACGGAGCTGCTCCTGCGCGGCGGGACGCCGCGTGTCGAGCGAGGCCATCAGGACCTTCTTGTTCTGACGCTCGGTGAGGCGCTTGGCGATCTTGGCCGATGTCGTGGTCTTGCCGGAACCCTGCAGGCCGACCATCATGATGACGACTGGAGCCGGTGCATTGAGGTCGATGGCGACGCCCTCGGCGCCCAGCATCCCGACCAGCTCGTCATGGACGATCTTGACGACCATCTGCCCGGGCTTGATCGACTTCAGCACGGCGGCGCCGACGGCCTTCTCGCGCACCTTGTCGGTGAAGGAACGCACCACTTCCAGCGCAACGTCGGCCTCAAGCAGCGCACGGCGCACCTCGCGCAGCGCCGCCGAGACATCGGCCTCGGACAGGGCGCCGCGGCCGGTGAGGCCGTTCAGGATCGAACCAAGACGTTCCTGTAGCGATTCAAACATTCTTCTTCCTTTTCCCTGGCACCCGGATGATGCCCGAGAGGTAATGCGTTCGCGCCCAGTATCCAACCCAAGCTGTCCAGGCAAAAGCCCAAAGCCAAAAAGCACCCGGGGGCGCACAGCGCTGCCGGATGTTGGCCTCCAGGATCGATTTACAGCACGTCGCCTCAAACAGGCTTCGGCGTCCCGGTCGGCTTGCTCGGAGGGATACTCGTCGCGGAATTCGCGGGCTGTAGACAGGAAATCGGCCGCGGAGTCAAGGTGCGGGGCCGAATACGCTGAACCGGGCCGGTTTGGTTTATGGCAGCACCACCAGCGTGATGCGCATCAGCTTGGGCCGCCGGGGTGCGAAAAATCCGGCTCGACCTTCAGCGGCGAGCGCGGGTGCAGCAGCAGCAGAACGGTCAACAGGCTGCAGACGATGCCGATCGCCGCGATGAGGACGGCATCAAGCGTCGTCCAGCCGGGGCCTTCGAGCGGCTTGGCGTTGAACAGGGCGAAGGAATTGTAGCTTTGCTGGTGCGAAATCAGCAGGAAGCCGGTCAGATTGTTGCCGAGGTGGGCGCCGAAGGCCGCGCCGAGATTGCCCGTGGCATAGACCACAAGCGTCAGGAGCAGCGCAAAAGCGGCGATCGAGGCCAGCACGCAGGCGTTGATGGCGGTCGTCGAGCCTGGGTTCCAATGCATCGCAGTGAACAGAAGTCCTGGCAGCAGCGCCCAGATGAAGGGGTTTTGAAAGCGGTTGGCCAGGCCCCTGAGGAGATAGCCGCGAAACAGCACCTCTTCGGACGAGGTCTGCAGCAGGGTCAGCGCGGCGATCGGGATCAGGAACAGCAGCCAGGACGACAGGCCGATCGCACCGCGCGCAATGTCGGGCTGCAAGAGATAGAGCAGTATCTCGGAGAGCAGCGATGTGACCAGCACCGCGGCCAATCCCCTAAAAAATCCCGAGCGCGAAACGCGGCGGCTGGTGCCGATCAGCGCCATCAGCGGCTCGCGATGGATCCAGCGCATGGCAGCCCACAGGCCGAGCCAGATTCCGGCAAAGGAGGCGAGCGCGGCGAGGATCCCGGCGGGTGAGGCCATGAAATTCTGCACCGCCCCTCCTTCCATCGGGGCGCCGGACGATGCTTGCCAGACGACGAAGAAATAGGCGCCGCCGAACAGCACGGCGACGGTCGTCGCGACCCAGAACAGGACGACGATCGCCGTTCCGAGCAGGAGCCGCGGCAGGGTCGTCTTGGCGTTGGGAGTATGCCGATAGCGCTCGAAGGCGGCAGGGTCTATCACGCGGGCTCACAGGCTGGTGCTTCGGGTCGCATGATCTATTCGATCGGGTCGTGCCGCGCAATCGTCACGGCAATCGGCGTTGGCGCCGCCCCTCACCTGCCTGCCGGCATCCTCTCCCCGTGAACGGGGAGAGGGGCGCTCTACCAACGATTTCGCTAATCGCCAGCATTGCAGAAGAGGCCGCTTCTCCCCGTCACTATACGGGGAGAAGCGCCCGGCAGGGCGATGAGGGGCGGCGCCGACTTCGACAGTTCCGTCAATTGTCTGAGGCGATTGCCCTGTTCGGCACCGTCAGCGCTCGACGTACATGATGCGTCGGGTGCCGGGGTCGACCAGTGCCGGCTGACCGTTCACATAGACATAGCGGTAGTCATAGTCCGGAATCTCGCGCAACTCGACGGTATCGGGCAAGGTCGCGCCGGTAACCACCTCGCCCTCGAGATAAACCGGGTCGACCCGGTTGGTCTCGATGTAGGTGCGGACTTCGGCCGGCGGCCGCCTGATCGGCTCGATCGGCTCGCCAGCGACGATCGCTCCGGTATAGATGTCGGGATCGTCGACATCGGCGGGGGCTTCGACGATGGTAATGTCTGCGTCGGCCGGGCGCCGGGTCAGGACGACCTCGTTGCCGCCGAAATCGGCCGTCACATAGTCGGAATAGATCCAGCCCTGGCCATTGGCCTCGGCTATGGTGCACCATTTGCTGTTTTGGATGCAGCCATCGAGCGTTGCCGACTGGCCGGCGGCGAGCACGCCGATGACTGGGTATTGCGGCCCTGGGCCGGCGCGAATGTTGAGATCGGCGACCGCCGAAACGGCGGTATCGGCCAAGGCTGTGCCGGACATGGCGACAAGCGCTCCGGCGACAGCAGGAAACAGTATGCGCTTCATGGTTTCGCTCCGTGTTGATGGTCCCTCGCGAACGAAAACGAAACAAGACCTCATGCGTTCCGGCTAAAACGCCTCGGCCGGCTCACGTTTTGTTCCGGTTTCTTTCACGACACCGGTCAGGAGTTCATGGACGAAGGCCAGCTTCTGTGCCGTCAGCTCCGAGATGACGAAGGGATAGAGGTCCGGCAGGCCCATGCAGCGGTTGATCGAGTTGGACGCTTCCGACAGCACCAGCCAGCGGGCCAGGATCTTTTCGAACGGTTCGGGAACGGCGGCAGGTTCAGACGGCGCCGGCTGGAGCTCGCCGCCGGTGTCGCCCCGCGACAGGTCGTTGGCCTCCACGGTTTCCAGCCGGCCGAGCGGGAAATTCAGCGCATGCACCATCTCCAGCGTATCGGCGATGTGCAGATGGTGCGCCCATGTCTCGGCCCAGTCCTCCCAGGGATGGGAGGCGGCATAGGCGGAAATGTGGTCCTGCTGCCAGTCGGGCGGCGCGCCATTGGCATGGTAGGTCTTCAGCGCCTGCTCGTAGTCGGCGCGCTCGTCGCCGAACAAGGTGCGGAAGGCGGCAAGCCGTTGCGGGTCGTCGCGGATCAGGCGGTCCCAGTAATAGTGGCCGAGCTCGTGGCGGAAATGGCCGAGCAAAGTGCGATAGTTCTCGCCCATCTCGACGCGCCGTCTTTCGCGCTCGGCCGAGTCGGCCTCGGCGACATTGAGTGTGATCAGGCCGTTGTCATGGCCGGTCAGGATGCGCGCGCCACCCGGACCGCCGATCGGATCGGCGAGAAAGTCGAAGGCGAGGCCAGCCTCGTCGCCGGCGTTCTGCTTGGGTGCGACCGGCAGTCCGGCGGCGAGCAGCGAATAGATGGCCCGCTTCTTTGCCGCTTCGACGCGGATCCAGCGACGGCGGTTGCCATCGACCGAAAGGTCCGGGATCAGCTGGTTCAGCGCGCAGGCGCGGCAGAAGGCATGGCCAGGTTCCGCCATCCAGTTGCAGGCGCACTCGTCGGCATTGGTGCACTGGAAAACGCCGCCGGCGCCAGACAGCACGAAGCGCGCATGCCCGGCATCGTAAAGCACGGGGCTGGCACAGTTCAGGCACTGGGCGTTCTCGAAATAGAGGCGGTGGCCGCAATGCGGGCAATCGAAGAGCTTCATACCGATCTCGAATCACCAGATCTCAAATCACCAAGTCTCAAATCATCAGGCCCGGATATAGTGCGCAGCGGCATATCGCCCAAACGCCTGTCGGCGGCCGGCGTTCCTGCCGTTGCTATTTTGCCGCAAGCTGAGCGGCGACCGTTCTCGCCACCGCCTCGCCCGATAGCCTGGCGCCGCCGCAGGTCTGCATCAGCGGACCGGCCAGATGCTCACCGGCGAAGAAGATTTTTTCCGCCACCGGCTGCATCAGCGTGGCGCGCGCCTGCGAACGGCCGGGTCGGGCCGCCGCATAGGCGCCGCGCACGAACCGCTCGCCGCCCCAATTGGTCATCATGGCGCGCCCGACATGTTTTCTGACGTCGCCGCCGAAGATGGCGCACAGCCGGTCGACGACGAAGTCGACGCCTGCCGCCTCGCCCGCCGCCGACATCTCCCAAGCGAAATCGCCGCCGACGAAGCCGACCATCAGGTCAAGGTCGAAGGGAAAGCAAAGGAAGTAGATGTCGTGCCTGGCCAGCCGCTCGATCAGCAGGTCGTCGAACGGCGCCAGCCCGAGCCTTGTGCCCCTGATCTCAACCGGCAGCTTGGTCAGCATGCCCATCGGCAGGTCGAAGAAGGCAGCGAAATGCCTGTCTGGCAGCGCCGGCGCGAATTCGATCTCCTCGAAGGCGAGCACCGCCGGCGAGGCGGTGACGATGACCGCCTTGGCGCGGATGATGCCGCGATCGGTGACGCAGGCGACGCCGGGCACGTCCCAGAGGACTTTCCGCACCGGCGTCGACAGCTCGACCGGCACGTCGGCGCCGAAACGGGCGACCAGCGCGCCGAACCCCTCCTTGGTGAAGTAGTTCGGATCGAGATCGGCGGCAGCCTGAAAGTCGCGGATCGATATCTCGTCCTCGTCGGCGCCGAAGTCCATCGGCCCGGCGAAGGTGGCGGCGGCGCGCGGCGCATGGCCCCTGGCGAGCAACGCCGAAAGACGGTCGTCGTCACCAACCTTGACCTCATGCGCCGCCAGCAGCTCGAACAGCCTGATATCGGCCGCCTTCATTGCGGCCTCTTCGTCTTCGCTCGCCTTTCGGTTGCGATAATAGAGATGGTCGATATTCATGTCGTGATGATGAAGCGTCCAGCGGGCAGCTTGCGCCTCGGGAAAGTAGGGATTGCGGTTGGCCGCGTGCAGCCAGGCGCAGCCGATGTCGAAAGGAACGCCGAAATGCTGGTCGCTGGTCCAGGCGCGGCCGCCGATACGGTTCATCGCTTCGACCAGCTTGAAGGAAAGGCCGGCCGCACGCACGGTCTTGGCGGCGGAAAGTCCCGCCGAGCCGGCGCCGATGACCACGACGTCAACGTCTTCCATGAATATTCTAGCCCCCCGCCACAATAATTACTTGATCGTAAGCAAGTTGTCCGGCATTCGCCAGCGCTGCGGCGAGGATGCGTAAACGAGTTCTTAGCGCATCGGCCCCGAAAGTCGGTTCCGATTCTCGGAAAGCACGATGCGCAGATTGTAAAGTGCTGGAGCGTACTGCGTCCAAGCGGACGCACGTCGCTCCAACGGTGACAAGCGGGCGTTTCGCTGGCAAATTCGTATTCGGGACAAGATTCAGGCAACCAGGAGAGCAACATGGCATTTTTTGCCAAGGCAAAGATTTTCGCAGCGGCGGCATCGATGATGCTTGCGGCGGCAACAGCGGCACAGGCCGCGCAATGCGGCAAAACGGGCGCGGGCTTCGAAGCGTGGAAGGCGGAGTTCGCGCAGGAAGCAAGGGCCAGCGGTGTAGGCTCGAAGGGTCTGGCCGCTCTGGCTAACGCGACCTACGCAAAAAGGACGATCGCCGCCGACCGCGCTATTCACAAGGCTTTCGGTGGCTCGGTGGATGCTTTCATGAAGCGCCGTGGCGCGTCCACAATCATTTCCAAGGGCCGTTCACTGAAGAAGTCGAACGCGGCGCTGTTCGACAAGATCGAACGGACCTACGGCGTGACGCCGGGTGTGTTGCTCGCCATCTGGGGGATGGAGACTGGCTTCGGTTCCTTCTTGGGAAAGCAGAATACGGTCTCTGCCATTGTAACGCTTGCCTATGATTGCCGCCGCCCGGAGTTCTTCTACCCGCATGCTGTTGCAGCCCTGAAACTGGTTGATCGCGGCGCGCTGAGCGCCTCGTCGGTCGGCGCCATGCATGGCGAGATTGGCCATACGCAGTTCCTGCCCGGAAATGTCTTGAAATACGGGGTCGGCAGCGGAAATCTGCGCGACAAGGCCACTGCGTTGGCTTCCACCGCCAACTTCCTCAAGGCTCATGGTTGGCAGGCGGGTGCCAGCGCACAGGCGAATCTCGGTGCAATTGCCGGCTGGAATGACGCGAGCAACTATCAACAGGCCATCGCCCGCATCGCCACGGCAATCGACGGCGAGTGATAAAAGTCTCTATTCGACGGAAAGCCCGGCCATGCGCCGGGCTTTTTTGTCGATGGTCTGAGGTTACGACTGCCGCCGCTCGACCCCGCCTCGGGAACGAAGGCATGAAGCAGAGAAGCTAATTCGGCGAACCGAGCGCCTTGTCCATCGCTTCCCTGACCTCGGCCGGCCACGTGTTCACCGCCGGCCACGCATCCGGCTCGGGCTCGTCGCCGCGGCGGGCGAAATAGAGCTTGTGGTTGGCCGGATCGATCGCCATGAAGCCGTCGTCGCCGCCGCAATCATGCGGCATGCAGCCGCTGGCGTGGAAGACGCCCGAGGTGGTTTTCTCGGTGCCGCCGCCGACCAGCAGGCTGGTCGCCATGTCGGGCATCTGCTTGCCGAGCAGCGACGCGGCTTGCCTGTAGACGGCCTCGTTATGGAAGGCATCGACGATGCTGTCGTATTTCGCCGGGTCGACATCTTTCCAGCCGGTACCCGGCTCCGGCATGTAGGCGAGGTTGCCCAAGGTCGACAACCCGCCGGTCGGCGACCATTGCAGCGCCGGCTTCGATTCGCCCGGCAAGAGATTGGGCACGAAATAGATGGCGCCGTCGGATAGCGCGGCCGGCGGTGCGCCGCATTCGTCCTGCTCGACGGTGGTCGTCTGGATCGTGCCGCCTTCCGGCTTCCACACGATCACCTTGGCCGGACCGCATTGATTGCCGCCGTCGCCGACATCGACCAGCGCCACCGTGACGCCGCCGACCTCGACAATCCTGTCGAAGAAGACATCGTAATTGCGCGCCAGTTGCTTGCCGTCATAGGCCAGCACCTTCTCGCCATAGTCTTCCTGCTGGGTGATGGTCAGCTGCCCATTCTCGAACGGGACCGGTGCTTGGCCGTCATCCTCGGCCAGGGCCGCATTGCTCGACGCGCCCAGGTCGGCGGCCCCGCCGGACGCATCGTCAGCCGGCACGAGCACCGTGTCGGTCTGTGCATGCGCGCCAGCCACCGGCATCAGTATCCACGCCAGCGCCCAGGCGCCGGCAAGCAGCGAACGTGTCATGCCTGTCCCTCCGTGCAGCCGCCACGAACCCGGCCTGTCGCGGCCGGGGTCATCCTACCGTTCAGGCCCAGGGCCGCAGCTCGGCGTTCTTCTTCTCGAACGAGGCGATGGCGTCGGCCTTCTCCATGGTCAGGCCGATATCGTCGAGCCCGTTCAAGAGGCAGTGCCGCTTGAAGTCGTCGAGGTCGAACTTGACCACGCCGCCGTCCGGACCGCGGATTTCCTTGGCGTCGAGGTCGATCGACAGGGTTGCGTTGGAGCCGCGCGAGGCGTCGTCCATCAGCTTGTCCAGATCCTCCGGGCTGACGGTGATCGGCAGGATGCCGTTCTTGAAGCAGTTGTTGTAGAAAATGTCGGCGAACGAGGTCGAGATGACGCAGCGTATGCCGAAGTCGAGCAGCGCCCACGGCGCATGCTCGCGCGACGAGCCGCAGCCGAAATTGTCGCCGGCGACCAAGATCTGCGCCTTGCGGTAGGCCGGCTTGTTGAGCACGAAGTCGGGGTTTTCCGAGCCGTCGTCCGTGTAGCGCATTTCGGCAAACAGTCCGCTGCCGAGCCCGGTGCGCTTGATCGTCTTGAGATAATCCTTGGGAATGATCATGTCGGTGTCGACATTGACGATCGGCATCGGCGCGGCAACGCCGGTGAGCTTGGTGAATTTTTCCATAGGTCTTGCCCGTCTTCTTTTCGCTGCGGGGATGTATTGGCGCCCGGTTTACACAAAGCTGCAGGCAAATAAAAGGCGGCTGTTTTCGCAAGCTTTGGTCCTAGAGCACGGACCGCTTCAAAGTTGCCGCCCTATGGTGCACCGTGGCCGGAATGACAACACGTCCCAAAGTGCTCTACGCCAGCGAACTGAACCTCGACGCAGCCGAGTTCCGCCGCGTGCTGGTGGAATCCGGCCTCGGCGTCACTCGGCCCATCGATGACGACGTCCGTCTGAAGGCGATGCTTGCCAATGCAGATCTGGTGCTGACGGCGCGCCTCGATGCGCCTGGCAAGCCGCTGATCGGCCTCGCCCGAGGCATCACCGACTTCTCGTGGGTGTGCTATATTTCCGAGCTCGCCGTCTGCAAATCGGCGCAAGGGCTCGGCATCGGCAAGGGCCTGCTCGACGAAGCGCGGCGGCAGCTCGGGCCATCCGTCGCCATGTCACTGATCTCCGTGCCCGACGCCGTCGGCTTCTACGAACGGATCGGCATGACGCGGATGGCGGACGCGTTCTGGTTTGGCCGCGAGCGCTGACGGCTGGCCTTGCGGTGGCGGAACCCTTTGGTGCCGAGGGACAGCACCCCCCTCTGTCCGCCAGCCTCAGATCACATTCAACTCCCTGAAAGCCCGCCCCTCGGCAACGCGCTCATACCCAAACGCCGAGCAGTCCACCGTGCGGTAGCCGCCATGCACGATCAGCTCGGCCAGCGCCTTGCCGACCGCCGGCGCCTGCTGCAGGCCGTGGCCGGAAAAACCGTTGGCGAACAGGAAATTCCCGACCTGCGGATGCGGGCCGATCACCGCGTTCTGGTCGAGCGTGTTGTAGTCGTAATGACCGGCCCAGGCGCGCGTCGGCTTGATCGCCTCGAAGGCCGGGATGCGGGTCGCCAGCACCGGCCAGATTACCTCTTCGAACAGCGGCCAGTCGGGTTCGAAATCGCTGGGATCGGCGGGGCCGTCGCCGTCTCCCGGCTCGGCCCCGCCGGTGATGTAGACCGAGCCTTCCGGTCTGACATAGATGCCTGAGGGATCGACCAGCAGCGGCATGTCGTCATATTTCTCGCGCGCCTCGAAGATGAAGACATTGCGCTTGCGCGGTTCCACCGGCAGCACCAGTCCGGCCATTGCCGAGACTTTTCCGGCATTCGGCCCGGCGGCGTTGACGACGATACCGGCGTCGAGCCTTTCGCCATTGTCGAGGCTGACGCCGGTGACACGGTCGCCCAGCCGTTCGATGCCGGTCACGTCGGCGGTGATGAAATCGATCTTTTTGTCGCGCAGCGCCTTGCGGAACAGCATCAGCATGGCATGCGCGTCGAACCAGCCTTCGCCGCTGCGGCCATAGGCGCCGGCGGTGATGCCCTCGGCCGACAGCCATGCGAACCGGCGGACGAGCGCCTCCGCATCCTCAAGCACGATGTCGGCGCCCTCGGCCAACTGCGTCTGGTGATTGGCCTTGAGGATCGGCAACCCGTTCTCGCCGGCAAGGATGAGGTAGCCGCCTTCTCGAAAACCGATATCGGCGTCGGCCCCGAACTCTTCCGTCAGCCGCCGGAACAGTTTCAGCGTGAACTGCGACAGCCGGATGTTTTGCGGAATCGAAAACTGCTGGCGGATCGAAGCGCAGGACAGCGTCGTCGCCGCATGGGCGAACTGCGGGTCGCGCTCGACCAGCGCGATCGAGCCCGAAAACCCTTCCTCGCGCAGATAATAGGCGATCGAGGAGCCGACGATGGCTCCGCCGATGATGACGACGTCGTAGCGCACTTTTTCGCTTCTCCAGTTCTGAAGCATGATCCCGAAGCCGGTTTTCTGAAACGATCATGCTGCAATTCATACAGCCGGCAGGATGATCTCGAAGCGCGTGCCGCGCTCGGAGTCAACCAGGCGGATCGTGCCATCATGCGCTTTCAGCAGGGCCAGAACGATGCCGAGGCCCATGCCGGTGCCGCCGCAATCGCGGCGTGTGGTGAAGAATGGCTCGAAAATACGCGCGCGGTTGCTCGGCGAAATGCCGGCGCCGTCGTCGCTCACCTGGATCGTCGCCTTGCCGCCTGCGCTCGCCGCCGTGACCGAAACCAGTGTCGCGCCATGCCTTGCCGAATTGTCGATGAGATTGGCCAGCACGATCGCTGCGTTCTCGGCCGAGATGCGCAGGCCGGTCTCGCCGCCCGCCTCGACCCGAAGCGCCAGCCTGTCCCCGGTCGGCAACAGCGCCAGGGCCGCAGTGAGCGACGTGCTTTCGCCGCTGGGCGCAAGATTTTCGGCGCGCGCCAGGTCGAGCAGACGACGCACCAGCAGATTGAGCCGCCCGGCGTCGGTGACGATATTGTCTGAAAACCGCCGCCGCTCGGCCTCGTCCATTGCGCTACCTGAATCGCGCAGCAGTTCGGCCGCCCCCTGGATCGCCGTCAGCGGCGATTTGAGCTCGTGCGAGACATGGGTGGCGAAGGTCTGGATGCTGTCGGAGCGCGCATGCAGCTTTTCGGCCATCTCGAGGAAAGCGTCGGACAGCGCTGCCATCTCGCGCGTGCCATGATGGTCGAGCGGCCTGATCGCTGCTCGATCACCGGCGGCGATGCGCTTTGTCCGCTCCATCAGCGCGTAGATCGGCCGGCTGACGGTGCGCAGGAAGATCAGGCCGATGAGCAGCGTGCCGCCGAGGATGGCGATCGCCGCCAGCACCACCTTGCCGCGCTCGCCATAAAGATGCTTGACGATGTTGTTCGGCGTCCGCGACAGATAGACGACGCCGGCGACCTTGCCGTCGACGGCGATCGGCATTGCGACGAAGACGCGGACTCTCGTGCCGCGGCTGACCGAATAGAGCGAAGGTGGCGGCTCGTCTGATATCCTCTGCCTGAGCGCGCTGGCATAGCGGCCGGCAAGTGCTGCGCGAACCTCGCCGACGGCGCCGAGCGACAGGCCGATCTCCTCGCGTCCGGCGATGACGACGCCTTTGGGATCGAGCAGCCGGAAGCCGGCAAGCGTGGTTTTCTGCGTCTCGGCAAGAATGCCCGACAGCCGCGCGCCGATCGCCGTGAAGGCGGGATCGACGGTGGCGGCTGTCGCCGCGGGCCGTGTCGCCAGAACCTTGTCGGACGCAAGATCGAGGCTTGGCTCGATCGGCCGGTAGGGAGAGTCCGGATTGTCGCTGTCGGCAGGCACGGCCGCGCCGAGCTTTTCAGCCGGGATGCCGACGTCGCGGACCTCTTGCGCATGGATGGCGGCAAGGGCGGCACCCTGCGCGATCAGCTCGGCCTCGGTCTGGCGGATCAGCTGGTTCTCGTAGAGCCTGAAGAAGAACAGGCCGACCAGCGGCAGCGCCATCACCATGATCAGGATGGCGACAACGATGGTGGCGAGGCGCGGCCGCCATTTATGCGCGGTCACGCGCCGCACCGGCCGAGCCGGAAGCCGACGCCATGCACGGTCTCGATCGCATCTTTGCAGCCGGCCGCCGCCAGCTTGGCGCGGATGTTGCGGATATGGCTGTCGACGGTGCGGTCGGCGACATGGATGTTGCCGGCATAGGCATTGGCCATCACCATGTCGCGCCCAAGCACATGCGCCGGGCGCGCCAGAAACCCCTTCAGGATGGCGAATTCGATCGAGGTCAGCACCAGCGGCCTGCCGTCGAAGCTGGCGGCGTGGCTGGCCGGCAGCAAAGCCAGTCTGCCATGCGAGAATTGCCTGTCGTCGGCCTGTTCGGCTTTTGCCGGGCGGGCGCGCCGCAGGATGACGTTGACGCGGGCGACCAGCTCGCGCGGGCTGAACGGCTTGGTGACATAGTCGTCGCCACCCATTTCGAGCCCCAGGATGCGATCGATTTCTTCATCACGCGCCGACAGGAACAGCACCGGCACATCGGATGTGTGCCGCAGCCGCCGGCAGACCTCCAGCCCGTCCATCTCCGGCATGCCGATGTCGAGCACGACAAGGTCGGGCGCGCGGCGCTCGATCGCCTGCAAGGCGGCGGCGCCGTCGGCTACCGCAACCGTTTTCATGCCGGCCTTTTCGAGCGCGAAACAGATGATCTCGCGGATGTGCGGATCATCGTCGGCGATCAGGATGTGATGCGGCATCGATCAGCGGCCCGGCACGAAGGGTTCGGAGCCCTGAGGAACCACGAACGGGATGGACGTGTCGAGAGTGCGAAGGAGCCGCCAGTCGCGAAAGCTCCAGGCGCGCCAGTTTTCCTGGGCCGCGCGGTAGCCGGCCTCGTCCTGTCCCAGCAAACGGACGAGTTCGCGGTAGGGGGAAACGCTGGCCGTATTGGTCCTGGCCTGATGCTCGAGGAAGCGATCGAGTGCCGGTCGGGCGCTGGGACCGAGCGAACGCAGGTACCATATATCGAGCTCGCTGCCGTGGCCGGTCATTTCGAATGAGTGCTCGACATTGTAGTTGGCGATCAGGGCGGCAAAGTTGATGAACGAGCAGGCATAAAGCGTCGCCGATAGCGTCAGAAGATTGGCGGAAAGCAGCCATTCATTGGATTTTCCGAGCGCGATGCGGGCGATGATCAGGGCGAGGCCCGCCGCCACCAGCCCCATCCAGACGAAGGCGGCGACGCGCCAGTAGGTCAGCGCATAGATGCCGACATAGAGTTCAAGCCGCAGGATCGACGAGATGACCAGCACGATGTTCTGCGCCACCCAGACATAGACCAGCCGGCGGATGAACGGATCGCTGGAAGTGGCACTTCCCGGCCTGAGCGCCGCCAGCACGAAACCGGCGGCGAGCAGCGCCGTGACGATCAGCGGATAGGCGCCGCGATGCGCATAGGCGGCGTAGGTCAGCCCGTCGGGCAGGGCGATGCCGCCCCACAGATAGGTGGCGTCGAGCGCGGTCTGCATCGCGAACAGGATGTTGAAGATGACCAGCGCGCGAAGGATGGCGGCCTTGCCGAAGATGATGTCCTCGATCGCCCTGGCGGGTTTTGTCGTCGTCGTCACCGCGCTGACAGGGACAGGTGTCACCCGACGCGCAATGCGGCGCAAGAAGCGCGGCAGGCGCGGGCGCAAAAAAGCCCAGACGCCGGCAAGCACGACCAGCCAGAAGGCCAGCCGCGGCAGCTGGATGAGGTCGAGCAGTGCGTGGAGATCGATCAGCGACAGCCAGTATTCGATAACCGGATTGGCGGCGCCGAACAGCGCCAGAAACACTGCGCCCAGGGTCAGCGGCATGATCCAGACGGCGATCGCCGCGAAGCCGATGCGCCGCCGGCCAAGCCGCCGCGCCGCCTTGCGCCAGCGGACGAAATCGTGGACGAACCGAAACGGCGCTGCGAGCAGGAACAGCGCGACCTGGCCGGCAATGCGGGCAAATCCGCGCCGCAGCCGCCCGACCAGCGAAAGCGCAAAGACGGCCAGCGCCGCAAGCCCGATCGCGACGGACAGCGCGCTGACATTTTCAAGGAACGGCAGTAGCCCGACAAGCAGGGCAACGGGTTTGAACCAGGCCCGGCCGGCGCCGAGCGCCGACGGCTGGAGCGCCGCGGCCGCGGCGGCCAGCGTCATGCCGAACAGGAAGAGCGTGATGCCGACCGGCTGCCCATAGAAGAAGAAATCGGCCAGCGCGGCAAGCAGGACGGCAACGCCGAAGCGCGCACAAGTGCCCGGCGCGGCGGCAAGCAACGATGTCATGATCGGGCTTTCTCTACGGCTTTGATCCGGCCGGGGGGCGGAGATTTGCGGATGAAGGGGAGGAGGGTCGCCGAACCCGGCCGCGGTGGATCGACGAGCCAGCAACCGTCATTGCGGAGGGGCAGGGACCAACGAGGTTTTTCGCGCTCTTGCATGCCGCCCTTTTCGCCGGCCGAAATGCAGGCAGCGAGGCGGGTCCGAGGAGATTTTCCGCAATGTTGTGCAGTTTTTGTGCAGGGCAATCGCTTCAGCCAGATGAAAGTTTTCAATTTGTGTCGGAGACGCTAATTGTCGAAGTCGTCGCCGCCCTCATCGCCCTGCCGGGCACTTCTCCCCGTATAGAGACGGGGAGAAGTGACCGGTCGCAACCGTGGCGCGTATTCTACAACGCTGGAAATTGGCGAAATCATTGAGAGCGCGCCCCTCTCCCCGTCACTATACGGGGAGAGGATGCCGGCAGGCAGGTGAGGGGCAGCACCAACGCCTGAAGATAGGGAAAATTCAACCTGAGGCGATTGGCCCGGTAGAAGCCAGACGGGTTGCTTCGATCGCCTCCAGGCGGCATAGATCAGGCATGACTGAAACCTGCCGCCCGCGCCGCTCGGTGCTTTACGTCCCGGCCTCGAACGACAAGGCGCTGGCCAAGATCTCGTCGCTGGCCTGCGATGCCGTCATCATCGATCTCGAAGATGCTGTCGCCCCGGCCGACAAGGTTTTTGCGCGCGAAAAACTGGCTGACATTTTCCCTCACCGCGCAAACCTGCGCTGCGAAATGGTCGTGCGTATCAACCCGCTCTCCAGCGAATGGGGCGCCAGGGACTTGCTGGCGGCGGCACGCTGCGAGCCCGACGCCATCCTGCTGCCCAAGGTCGACACGCCGCGCGACGTCCTGGAAGCCGGCGACGTGCTGGACGACAATTTTTCACCCGACGCGGTGAAGCTGTGGGCGATGATCGAGACGCCCAAGGCGCTGCTCAACATCGGCCCGATTGCCGAGCTTGGCCGCGATCCGGCCTCGCGGCTGGTCTGTTTCGTTGCCGGAACGAACGACCTGGTCAAGGACACCGGCATTCTCGCCACGCCTGACCGGCGCTATCTCACACCATGGCTGATGCAGATGGTGCTCGCCACGCGCGCCGGCGGCCTCGACCTGCTCGACGGTGTCTTCAACGATTTTCGCGATCTGGACGCTTTTGCGCGCGAATGCGCGGAAGCAGCCGCCATGGGGTTCGACGGCAAGTCGCTGATCCACCCGGCCCAGATCGATGCCGCAAACCGCGCCTTTGCACCATCTGCCGAAGCCGTGGCCGAGGCGCGTGCGGTCAAGGAGGCCTTCGAGCTTGCCGAAAATGCCGGCAGGCAAGTCATTGCGCTGAATGGAAAGATGCTCGAACGGCTGCATCTGGCGCAGGCCGAGAAACTGCTGGCGAAGGCGGCCGCCAGCACCAGCGGGGCATGATTGGCAACTTATCACAGGAATGAAAAATGAAACTCTACCGCTTTCTGTCCGGCCCGGACGATTCCAGCTTCTGCCACAAGGTGACGGCGGCGCTAAACAAGGGCTGGCACCTGTTCGGCTCGCCAACCTATTCCTACGACAAGCAGACCAAGGTCATGCGCTGCGGCCAGGCCGTGGTGAAGGATGTCGAGGGCCAGGAATACGGCCCTGGCACCAAGCTCAGCGATTGGTAGATTTGCACAGCTCGACGCAGGGTGCGTTGAGATTCAGGTCAGGCCGCGCCGGAGTCGAAGACGGGCGCGAAGCGACCAGACTGGGTAGTTTCCGAGAACCGGAGCGGAGCGTACTTTTGGGTACGTGAGCACAGGAAGCGCAGGGAACTGCCATTCGCAGGCCGGCATCACCTGAATATCAGCACAGCCTATTCGGCTGCCTCTTCGATCCGCTCCATATCGTCATCCGACAGGCCGAAATGGTGGCCGATTTCGTGGATCAGCACATGGGTGACGATATCGCCCAGCGTCTCCTCGTTCTCGGCCCAGTAATCGAGGATGGCGCGGCGGTAGAGCGTGACGCGGTTCGGCCCCTCGCCGGTCTGCGGATTCCAGCGCTCGGCGATGCCGCGCCCCTCGAACAGGCCGAGCAGGTCGAAAGGCGTTTCCAGCGACAAATCGTCCATGATCTCGTCGGTCGGGAATTCGGCGATCTGGATGACGATCTCGCCGGTCAGCTTGCGAAACTCCTCCGGCAGATGGGCGTAAGCTTCTAGCGCCAGGAACTCCATTTCCTCCATCGACGGCGAAAGCTCGTCGTGCCAGGTACGGGTTTTGTAGATGCGGGCCATGCTTTGTCCTTCTGATCCCGGCATATAGGCTTTCGCGCCGGACTCGGCAATTGGCCGGGTTGCCGCTTTCGCTGACAGGAATAAATTCCCCATGACTCCGCTTGACTCTTCGGCCGCCCTCTGGAATCTATTAGAACATAACAGGAACAATTGTGAGTGGAAGCTGACCGTCATGGCGACAAGCGCCGTGGCGCGGGAGACTGTTTTTGCCCTGCGCCGCCAGATCGCGAAGATCGAGGGAACGCTGCCCGAGCGCCTGCAGGCGCCGGCCGGCGCAGCCCCCGTTGATGCGCCCCGGAATCCAACAGCTGATGTCACGCCCAAAAATATCCCGCCCAAAAATCTGACAATTGTCCGCCGCGGCCTCGCCGTGGCGCCGCCCGATGCGTTTGTGCGCACCGGCGCCGAAGGTCTCGATACTGCGCTCAGCGGCGGCCTGCCGAAGGCGGCGCTGAGCGAGATCCATGGCGCCGCGACCCGCGATGCCGGAGCCGTCGCCGGCTTCGCCCTGTCGCTCGTCAGCCTGATCCTCAAACAGGGGCCGCGACTGCCGGTCCTGTGGATCGGCACCGCGGAAATCTTCCGCGAGGCCGGCTTCCCCTATGCCAGGGGGCTTCATCGCCTTTTCGGCATCGAGCCGGAGCAATTGCTGTTTTCCGAGGCGCCAAGGCTCCTCGACGCGCTGTGGACCGCCGAGGAGGCCGCCCGGATGACGGCCCTCGCCGCCGTCATCCTCGAAATCCGCGGCAGTCCGCAGCGGCTGGACCTCACCGCGACGCGGCGGCTGCACGCCCGGGCACAGAGCGCCGGCCGGCCGGTGTTTTTGCTGCGCCAGGCCGGCGAACCCGAGCCGACGGCGGCACCCGTCCGCCTCGTCCTGTCGGCGGCGCCGTCGGCACCACGCGAGACGATCGCCGGGCCGCTCGCCGGCTCGATCGGCTGTCCTGCCTTCACCGTCAGCATCGGCAAGAGCCGCACCGCCTTGCCAGGACAATTCACACTGGAGTGGAACCCCGATGAACGCAGTTTCGAGGAAAGAAGGGCTGGGGAAAGACGGCAGGAACGGGCAGCGAATCCTGTCCCTGTGGTTTCCGCATCTCGCCGCGGAAAGGATCCTGCGCCAGCGTCTGGGGCGGTCCTGGCGTTCGCGGCCGTCGGATCACCTGCCGCTGGTGATCAGCCATCGCCAGGCGAACGCGCAGCGCATCGCCGCCCTCGACGAGCGGGCTGAGGCGCTTCACCTGAAGCGCGGCATGGGCATAGCCGACGCGCGCGCCATGCATCCGTCGATCGACGTCGTGGAAGCCGATCCCGAGGCCGACCGCCGCCTGCTCGAAAGCCTCGCCGACTGGTGCGACCGCTACACCCCGCTGGTGGCGATCGACGCAGCCGATGGCCTGTTCCTCGACGTCACCGGCTGCACCCATCTTTTCGGCGGCGAACGGGCGATGCTGGACGACATCCTGTCGCGCTTTTTCCATCAGGGTTTCGATGTCCGCGCCGGCCTTGCCGCCACACCAGGTGCAGCCTGGGCGGCAGCGCGGTTTTCTGGTGATCGCATCGTCCCCGGTGGCGAGGAGGAAGCGCTTCTCGCGCCCTTGCCGCTGGCGGCGCTGCGCATCGAGCCTGACATCCGCGCCAGCCTGGAAAGCGTCGGTCTGCGCACGGCGGGCGCCGTCATGGCAGCACCGCGCGCGCCGCTCGCCCGCCGCTTCGGCAGATCGCTGCTTTTGCGCCTCGACCAGGCGCTCGGCCGCCTCGACGAGGCGGTGTCGCCGCGCCTGCCGGTGGCGCCGCTTTCGGTCGAACGCCATCTCGCCGAACCGATCATGCTGACCGACGAAATAGAGCGGCTGGTGAAAATGCTGGCGACGACATTGAAGGCGGACCTCGAGCGCCGCGGCGAGGGCGCAAGAAGGCTGGCGCTGCTGCTTTTCCGCGTCGACGGCGCCGTCAGCCGCATCGCCGTCGGCACCTCGCGGCCGTTGCGCGAGCCGCTGCTGATCCAGAAATTGTTCCACGAGAGGCTTGCCGCGCTCGAACAGGACATCGATGCCGGCTATGGCTTCGATCTCGTGCGCCTCTCGGTGCTGTCGGCCGCGGCCTTCGACATGCAGCAGGCGGATCTGACCGGCGAGACGCGCGACGACGGCGCCGACATCGCCCTTTTCGCCGACCGCATCCGCGCCCGGCTCGGCGACAGCGCGGTTTTGAAACCGGTCGCCGTCGAGAGCCATCTGCCCGAGCGCGCCGTCGCCACGCATCCCTATGCGGAGGCGCCGCAAAGGCTCTCTGCGCCGAAGCAGCCGGACAAGACGCCGGGCAAGATGAAAGACACTAGGCCTGTCTTGCGGCCGGAACGGCCGATCCGGCTGTTCCGCTCGCCCGAGCCGATCGAGGTGCCGGCCACCGAAATGCCTGAAGGACCGCCGCTGAACTTCCGCTGGCGGCGCGCGCTCTACCGGGTGGCGCGCGCCGAAGGGCCGGAACGCATCGCCCCGGAATGGTGGCGGGAGGCAGCGGGGCAGGAAGCGACCCGGGATTATTTCCGCATCGAGGATAGCGACGGCCGCCGTTACTGGCTTTATCGCCAGGGTCTCTACGGCGCCTCGCAGGCGGCGCCGCGCTGGTTCATGCATGGGGTCTTCGCATGAACGCGCTGGCGGTCGTTCCCTACGCCGAATTCGGCATCCAGTCGAATTTCTCGTTCCTGCGCGGCGCCTCGAAACCGGAGGAGCTGGTGGTCGCGGCAAAGTTTTTGGGCTTTTCGTCGATCGGGCTTGCCGACCGCAACACGGTGGCCGGCGTCGTGCGCGCCTGGCAGCAGGCCAAGGTGGAAGGTCTTTCCTATCATCCCGGCTGCCGCCTGGTTTTTTGCGATGGCACGCCCGACGTTCTCGCCTATCCGCAGGACCGCAAGGGCTGGGGCCATCTGTGCCGCATGCTGACGCAGGCCAATATGCGCGACGACAGCGAAAAGGGCGCACCGCTGCTCTATCGCGACGATCTTTTCGAATGGGGCGATCTCATGTCGCTGGCGATCCTGCCGGATCTGTCGACGCCGGCGCAGGATCTCAGGCTGATCAGCCGCCTGAAAGATCGCTTCGGCAAGACCCTTCGGCTTGCCGTTTCGCCGGATTATCACGGCAACGACCGCTACCGTATCGAGCAGGCGGCGGCCATGGCCGAGGCATCAAGCATTCCGCTGATGGCGACCAACGACGTTCTTTACCATACGTCCGAACGGCGCCGGTTGCAGGACGTGCTGACGGCGATCCGCCTCAACGTGCCTGTTGCCGAAGCCGGGCTGGAATTGGCGGCCAATGCCGAGCGCCATTTGAAGCCGCCAATGGAGATGGCGCGGCTGTTCCGGCGGCATCCGCAGGCACTGGCGCAAACGCAGCACTTTGCCGGCGAATTGAGCTTCTCTCTCAGTGACCTCCAATACAACTATCCCGACGAACCGACGGAATCGGGCCTCGGGCCCCAGGCCGAACTGGAAAGGCTGGCTCTGGAGGGAGCCGCGATACGCTACCCCTCGGGCGTTCCCGCCGATGTGACCAGGCGCATCCGCGAGGAGCTCGCTTTGATCGAGCGCCTGAATTACGCGCGCTATTTCCTGACTGTCTACGACATCGTCAAATTCGCCCGCAGCCAGGGCATACTCTGCCAGGGGCGTGGCTCCGCGGCCAACTCGGTGGTCTGCTATTGCATCGGCATCACCGAAGTGGGGCCTGAGCGGATCGATTCGCTTTTCGAGCGCTTCATTTCCGAGGAAAGAAACGAGCCGCCCGACATCGATGTCGATTTCGAGCATGAAAAGCGCGAAGAGGTCATCCAGTATATCTACTCGAAATACAGCGCCAAGCGCACCGCGCTTGCCGCGGCCGTCGTCAGCTACCGGGGCCGCTCGGCGATGCGCGAAGTGGCCAAGGCGATGGGCCTGTCGGACGATGTCAGGAGCGCGCTGTCCAGCTCGATCTGGGGCTGGTCGACCTCGGAGCTCGGCGAAAAGGAGACCAGGGCCGGCGGCCTCGATCAGACCGATCCATCGACAAGGCAGGTGATCGAATGCGCCAACGAGATCATGGGCTTTCCCCGTCATCTGTCGCAGCATGTCGGCGGCTTCGTCATCACCAGGGACCGGCTCGACGAGATCGTGCCCATCATCAAGACGGCGATGGACGAGCGCAAGATGGTCGAGTGGGACAAGGACGATCTCGACGCGGTGAAAATCCTAAAAGTCGACGTGCTGGCGCTCGGCATGCTGACCTGCCTGCAGCGCGCCTTCACCCTGCTTGAGGATCATTATCCCGATGCGCGGGATGATTTTGGCCGGCCCTATGTGCTGGCCACCCTCCCTGCCGAGGACAAACATGTCTACGACATGATCTGCCGCGCCGACACGATCGGCGTCTTCCAGATCGAATCGCGCGCCCAGATGTCGATGCTGCCGCGGCTCAGGCCGAAAACATTCTATGACCTCGTCATCGAGGTGGCGATCGTGCGGCCCGGCCCGATCCAGGGCGACATGGTCCACCCCTATCTGCGCCGCCGGCAGGGCAAGGAAAAGCCCGAATACCCCAAGCCGGAACTGGAAGAGATACTCGGCAGGACGCTGGGCGTGCCGCTGTTCCAGGAGCAGGCGATGAAGATCGCCATTGTCGCCGGCGGCTTCAGGCCGGGCGAGGCCGATGAACTGCGCCGCGCCATGGCCACGTTCAAGCGCACCGGCACGATCGGCAATTATCGCAGGCGGATGGTCGACGGCATGATTTTGCGGGGTTACGAAAAGGACTTCGCCGAGCGCTGCTTCAAGCAGATCGAGGGTTTTGGCGAATATGGCTTTCCCGAAAGCCATGCCGCCTCCTTCGCCCTGCTGGTCTATGCCTCCTGCTGGTTCAAGACCTTCTATCCCGACGTGTTCTGCGCCGCGATCCTGAATTCCCAGCCGATGGGGTTTTATCAGCCGGCTCAGCTTGTCCGCGACGCGCGCGACCATGGCGTTGAAATCCGCGAGGTCGACGTCAATTTTTCCGGTTGGGATTGCGCGATGGAAGAAGTGCCTTTCGATCCAACCCGCATCCTCGAACGCCATGCCCAGATGCGCGGCGTCATCCGGACCAGCCATGCCGTCCGGCTGGGTTTCCGCCAGGTCAAGGGCCTGTCGAAGGAGCGCATGGAGGTGTTTGTCGCCAGACGCGGCGACGGCTACGCATCCGTTCGCGATGTCTGGCTGCGCTCGGGCCTCTACGTCGACGAGATCGAGAAGCTGGCGCAAGCCGACGCTTTTCGTTCGCTCGGCCTCGACCGCCGCGACGCCCTGTGGGCGGTCCGCGCGCTCGACGGCAGGAGTGCCACGGAAACCCTGCCGCTGTTCGACCGGCCGGCGATCCGCTTGCGCGATCTCGAGCCCGAGACCAGGCTGCCGACAATGCCGCTCGGCGAGCACGTCATCCACGACTACCGTTCGCTCGGCCTGTCGCTGAAGGCGCACCCGCTTGCCTTTCTGCGCCAGCGGCTGGACCGCTCCGGCGTCACCCCCAATGCGCGCCTCGGCCAGGTTCGGGACGGCAAGCGCGTTTCGGTAGCCGGCCTTGTCCTGGTGCGGCAGCGGCCGGGCAACGCCAAAGCGATTTTCCTGACGCTGGAAGACGAGCAGGCGGTCGCCAACGTCATTTTTTGGGAAAGGACCTTCAACCGCTACCGGCCCATTGTCATGGGCGCGCGGCTGATCCGCGTCACCGGCAAACTGCAGTCGGAATCGGACGTCATCCATATCGTCGCCGACAAGGTCGAGGACCTGACACCCTGGCTATCCGTGCTTTTTGAGGAGAAGCCCGATGTCCCTGTCGTGCAAGACGACCGGCAGGACATCGCGGGGAAGGCAGAAAGGGTCATGCCCAAGGGGCGCAATTTTCAATAGGGGATGTGTCGGCGGGACAGCGAAGGATCACCACGCTTCAGGACGGCCCGCTCAACCGCGGCGGCGGCAATCCGTCGTCGAAGGGGAGCGAGCGTGCCTCCGAAGGCAGCATGATCGGAATGCCGTCACGCACCGGATAGGCAAGCCGTGCGACCCTCGAGATGAGCTCGCTGCGCTCCGGATCCCAGCTGAGGGGACCCTTGGTCAGCGGGCAGGCCAGCAATTCCAGCAGCTTGGGGTCGACATTGGCCTTCTTTCCCTCACGCCCATCCACCATTTTGTCAGTCCTTTCGTTCGTCCTCAGTCTTCGTGCGTTGACGCTGCCCCTCACCTGCCTGCCGGCATCCTCTCCCCGTATAGTGACGGGGAGAGGGACGCTCTCATCGGTGGTTTCGCCAATCACCCGCGTTGCAGAACGTCCGCCAAGGCTGCCGACAGCCCCTTCTCCCCGTCCCTATACGGGGAGAAATGCCCGGCAGGGCGATGAGGGGCGGCGCCGACTTCCGCAATTGGCTTAGTCCCTGCGTTCCTTTTACTTTGTCTACTGCAAACTCGAGCCGAAATCCTCGTTCTCGCGTGCCAGCGCCATTTCGGTGATGGCGATCAGGGTTTCGGCGCGTGTCTTCAGGTCCGCCGCTTCGAGCAGCGCCTGTTTCTCGGCCGGCCCGTAGGGCGCCATCATCGACAGCGCATTGACCAGCATGGCGTTTTCGGCGCGGCTGACGCTTTCCCAGTCGGCTTCAAGATCGTTGGCCTGCAAATAGGCGCGAAATGCCTTGAGCAGCGCCGGCCGGTCGATCTCGGCCTCGGCTTGATCTTCGTCGAGATCGGTGAGAAAGGGTGCAAACCGGCACTGGCGGAAGGGCGTCTTGACCACAAGCTCCTGCACGATGCGGAACCGGCACACCCCTTGCAGCGAAATCAGGTAGCGGCCGTCGCCGCTCTCGGAAAGCGCGATGATACGGCCGGCGCAGCCGACATTGCAAAGCGCCGGCTCGCCGTCGGGACGCCGCGCGCCGTCGAGGCTGGGCTGTATGACGCCGATCAGCCGCGATCCGGCGATCGCCTCATCGACCATCTCCAGATAGCGCGGCTCGAAAATGTTGAGCGGCATGCGGCCGCCCGGCAGCAGCAGGGCGCCTTCAAGCGGGAAGATCGGCACCGTCGGCGGCAAATCCGTATCGAGCCGGTAATGCGCGTTTCCCGCCTGCACTTCAAACCTCCGCTCGCTCCCTCAAGAAGCGCACCAAGCCCGCCCATCCCTTCGCAACCTGGTGCATAATCGCCAGCAAGCGAAGAACGGATCGGTCAGGCCTCCTAATCTGGCGCAGCCGTTGTCGACCGCAAGGCCATCAGGCAAAAACAGCTTGGTGCTGCGCTCAGGAAAACAGCAGCGACGACAATTTGCGCCGCGCCGCCAGCGTTGCCTCGTCGGTCATGCCCCAGGCCTCGAAGAACTGCAGCAACTGCGTCTTGGCGCCGTCGTCGTTCCACGAGCGATCGGCTTTGACGATCGCCAGCAGATTGTCGGCTGCGGCCATGCGCTCGCCGTTGGCGTTCTGGATCATGGCAAGCTCGAAACGTGCCTGATGATCCCCGGGGTTCTCGGCCAGGCGCCGCTCGAGCTCGGCCGGATTGCCAAGTGCTTGTGCCTGCGCGGCGAGCGCCATCTTGGCGCGCACGGCGGCGAGCGGCGGCGCATCCTTTTTTGCTTCCGGCGCCCGCGCCAGCACGGCTTCGGCACCCTCGGCATCGCCGGCCTCGAACAGCAGATCGCCCAGCCCGGCAATCGCCTCGATCGTCTCCGGCGCTTGTTCCAGGATCGCGTCGAAAATGTCCGCCGCGGTCTGCACATCGCCGGCGGCGCGCGCCTCCGCGGCCGCGGCAAGCGCCTCGGCCACCTGCGGCGCACCATTGCCCTTGCCGCCGACCTTCTGGATGAACGCGGCGATCTGGCTCTCGGGAATGGCCCCCATAAAACCGTCGACCGGCTGGCCGTCCTTGAATGCGATGACTGCCGGTATCGACTGGATGCCGAGCTGTCCGGCGATCGAAGGATGGTCGTCGATGTTCATCTTGACCAGCTTGACCTTGCCGCCGGCGGCGGTGACCGCCTTTTCCAGCAGCGGCGTCAGTTGCTTGCAGGGCCCGCACCATGGCGCCCAGAAATCGACCAGCACCGGCTGACGGCGCGATTCCTGGATGACGTCGGCGGCAAATGCTGCCGTCGTCGTCTCCTTGATGACGTCGGCAGCGACAGGCGGGTCGCCAAGCGCGACTTTCTCAGGCGCGGTCTCAGTGCCGCCATACTGCACAGTGGTGGCATACTGTCCGGCATTGCTGCCAAACGGGCCGCCAAATTGATTGTTGTCGCTCATCTCGTGCCCTTTCGGTCGCCGCCCGGCCGCCAGCCCGGCGCAACATCCTTAATTCTCGCTCAGAAGTCGGTATATCGTCATCCATGTGGCGATCATGCCGTGACTTTCAAGATAACAGCATCATGCCCGGTTGCCTCGACGAATTTGACCAGGTCGGCGGCGGCGATTGATGTCGTTGCCTCGTTGGTCAGCGGATGGGCGTTGATGACGGCATGGCGCATCAACTCCTGGTCGAGAACGACCTTGACCCGCAACTGCGTATCGTTGATCAAGCCGAACACGGTGACCGCCCCCGGAGCGACGCCGAGAAGCTCCATCAGCATCTCCGGCTTGCCGAAGGACACGCGCCCGGCGGCGCCGATGATTTGGTGGATCTGCTTGAGATCGACCACCGCCTCCTCATCGACGCTGACCAGGAAGAAATTGTCCTTCCTGTCCTTGAGGAACAGGTTCTTGGTGTGCCCGCCGGCGATTTCCCCGCGCAGCGCCTGCGAATCGGCGACCGTGAACAGCGGCGGATGGCGCAGGGTCGAGACCTCGATCCCGAGATCGGCGAGAAAGGCGAAAAGCTCGGCTTCGGTTTTCGGCATGTCGTTTCTTGTCGGACCTTCTGTTGTAGCGGTTTGGCTTGTTGTCGCGGTTTGGATCATGCCGTTTACGGCCAATGACGCGGCCGAGACAAGACCGTTGCGCGGCAAGGCTGCCGATTGCGTTCCTGTCCGCGCCAGGGAAGCCTCGGTTACGTCGCCGGGTGCCGCCAAAAAACCTGCGATTTCCCTGTTGCAATCGCCGCGCCCTTCAGCCATATAGGCTCGGCTTGCGGCCCAAAAGCCGCGCGAGCGGGTGTAGCTCAGGGGTAGAGCACAACCTTGCCAAGGTTGGGGTCGAGCGTTCGAATCGCTTCACCCGCTCCAGTTTCCCGAAAGGGGAAACAAGCCATTAAAGCGGCCGCCTTCGGGTGGCCGTTTTGCTTTCTTGCATTGGTGACCACAGGGTGACCACGCGCGAGCGGGATATGGCCTGCTTCAACTTCTCTATCCTAAGGTTTGGCGCGCATAAGCGTCGATGTCACCCTGCGCGACGTGATGCCTGGCCGGTTCGATTTCAGGCTTGATGAATCAGCTACTGATCAGACTGAGGCAAAAGCGGAAGCCCGAGTTCTTTTAGATATAAATTGTGCCTCTCCGTTGCCTGACGAATTTGCCCCTCGATCTCGAACAACGGAGCATGTCCCAGTCGTTCGTGAGCGTGTCGCCGTGGTAAATCTCGAACTCAGTGTCCTTCACTCCGCGCAGCAACATGTTCATCCGCGCGAGGTTAAAAGTGGTAATGTTCTTCTCTTGGCCGTAGATCTTGCCGATGCCGTGCGACCCCAAGCGATGACGAGAGTAGCGCGGGCAGCCACAGAAACCAAATCGTCAAATCTGAAAAAAGAGCAGGAAATCAAGCCCCAGAGACAGAGCTTCGGAAGATATGCTCTACGTCGCTCAAGCTACGGATGGAGGGGGTAGAGAATATAAGGTGTAGCGCCTCAACGGCAGAACATTATGCCGCTATCGCCTGGCTCCGTTGATCAATAGCCGGCAAAGTCAAGATCGCCACGGAGCTTCGGATAATAGCTTTGGTCATCGGATATGACGTGGACAGCCTCTTGGTAAGATCCGTTCGGATTACTTCGGTCATGTGACCGGCTGATCGCCAACCCAGGGGCATGGAAAAATAGGCGGCTGTCCTCGCCCATGTTTTTCGCAGTCGCGTCTACAACGCAGTGCGCGAGTATCCTGCGGTCATGGAGGGCGGCTGCCGAGAACGAATCGACAGTGCCAAATTCCGTGACCCACACATAGCGCGGCAGTTCAGTTCCACGCGCCAAGGCATGGACCGCGTCTGTAAGACGGTTCCGCAGCAGGCGATGCTTATATTTCCAGCCATATGTGAGGTATGTCCTCGCGATGACGGAATTTTGCGCGAAATCCGCAAGGAATGCATCGCCGAGAGCGTCGGAAGTTCCGAGGTTGGCCGCATAGTCCTGCTTCACTTGGGGCCAGACATTCCGATACTGCCGTAGCAGGTCCCAGGCGAAGACCTCGGCCTTCTCTGCCGGGAGGAAGACCTTGTCGGGGAGAGGAATGAGTAGGAACTGAACGTTGTCCTCGACGCTGTATGGCGTCTCGCCAACGGGATCACCTGTCCGAATTGGCATTCGGAGGTTCGGCCCCAGCTGATCGTCATTGATGTAGAACGCTGAGCAGAACGCGGCTCGGGTAGGATCGTTGGGGAGGGCTGCAATGGCTGGAGCCTGGTGCGTGAAGACCTGCCCAGAGACGATTACGGCATGCCCTATATCGCTTCCAAGATTCAGCCCGACAATCACCGGGATACCGGAATCGACGTATCGGTTGATCACATCGACGGGCCGAATGCCTTGCCACACGGGAGGATTTACATTGGTGGTCTTGATATACATCAGGGGCTTCCGCCCCGCTACTCGCAACGCCGATACCATACCGTTCAGGCTCAGGAATTCCGAGCCGTTCGGAATCGTCGAGCTGACGCTCGCAAACTCCTGCATCATAGCCGCTTCGGTAATGCCCACTGTCGAAAGCCAGGGGCCTTTATGGCGGGCATGGAAATGGCGGCTTGCCGACCAGATGGTCGCCTGAGCACATGCACCGATCCGCTGGTCCTGTTGCGTCATCGGCAGGCCTTTAACAGTGAGTTGCGCGCCAAGGACATGAGTCTCGTATTCGGCTTTAACGAGCATATGGCTCTCAGTACCAGCCGGTGGAGCTGGTGGTAATAGGGTCGCTTGGGCAAGCGGAGCCTCGTGAATGGGACGCAGGACCAAAAATCCAAGATAGTCATCTTGCCGATCTTGGAGTCGAGCGGCCAGCTCCGAAGGAGACGCCAGATTGACGATCTGGCTGAGGTCGCTTCTAAAAAAATGCGCTCGCTTACACAGCTTCGTATGGCGCTTGAACAGCCTAGAGTAGTATGCGGCGAACGCTTCCGTGAAATCTCGGTCGAGATACTCGTCGTCGATAAGAACGGTCTCGGCACCGAGTTCCCTCAGATGCCTTATGATATTGCTGACGATCCGCCCGTTGAGCTGCCCCGCTTGTAACTCTTGGGTCAGTTGCGTCCAACCGGCCTGATCCAGCAGAATTGCTGAAACAGCCATGCGATATGTCCGAGCGATTCAGTCCTACAGGACGCGCTCCTGCTAGGCGACGAGAAGATGCCCGCTTTTTTGTTCGGCGGTGCGAATATTGGCGTCAATCTGCTTGAGCGCCTCGCGGGTCTCTTGAGAGATTTTCGTGTCGATAGAAGGAATCCTGCGCAGACCCGGCTTTGCCTGGTCGTTTTGCGCCGAATCATCAAAGCGTTTCAGTTCCATGATCGGCTCCCAATCCCTGCCCCCGGAGACCTAAGCTGTTGATCAGACTCGTCAATCTGTGTGCGTGGCGTTACAGAATGCTTTTGAATCAACAGGTTATGGGTCGAATGGTTCCCGGAGTATGCACATTAAGTTCGATCTTGCCACCAAAAAACTTGACAAGCAGGAAAGATGGGGTTCGCGCACTCGAATCCGAGAGACAAATTTTCGCAGGTTTCCGTGACACTTGGCACCGCTTCGGCGGGGTAGATTGTTTTAGCTTGGAGAATCCTCGCGGACCCCACACCACCGCGATGATATGCCGCGCAATGTTGTCCACAGACGCGTCGATGCGTCCTTCGAACTCCCCATCCTTGACTCCATGCTCCGACATGCTGTCGTCGTTTGCAGGTTCAATGCGATCCGGGTCCTCAATGTGTCTCGATCAAGCACCAGGACAGCGCCTCTTTCCTCGCTGTTATCCCTGAACAGGGTGGCAAAGTGAGCAGCCACATCCACGGAGCGGGTGAGGGAAACCACCTGCTCGCCGATCCAGGGGATTTCTATCCGGTTCGCTACAAGGATTGAAAGTGGATAGGTCGTCCCATGGAACAAGCATCTGTCCCCCGGTGACCACCAATTACAGAAGCTCCATGCAACCCTGTCAATGGAAATCGTAGTTAAATCATTGAAATACAACCAGAAAGCGAATTGCATCAAAGCCGGCCCAATCCCAGGAAACGTCTAAGGTGTTCTTGCCAAGGTTGGGGTCGAGCGTTCGAATCGCTTCACCCGCTCCAGTTTCCCAAGCGGGAAACAAGCATCGAAAAGCCGCGGTCCGCCGCGGCTTTTTCGCGTTTGGGCTGCACGGCACCAGCCAGCCGACGCCGAATAAAATTGCAAATCATGTGTGCGCGGCGGCGCATCGTAGCATCGAGATTCTTGGTCGGTTGGCGGGCTCCTTCATCTGTTCGGCCGATGCTGTGGGTCAAGAAAAGGCCGACATTCGAGTCCGATCCTAAGGGATCCCCTGGAACGGTCCTGCCCCTACAGACGGTCCAGAGAGCACCACCGGCCTCAGGGCCGGTGGTGCATTGTTGCGTGGGCGCCAAACCAAACCGTGACCGCCTTGGTGTTCGGCGCCCGGGTCCCAGTCATGTCCTGTGCATCGACTATCGGGCGCCCGCGCCTCTGCGAAAATCCGACGGCGACATGCCGGCCAGCTTGCGGAACGACTTGTTGAAGGCGCTGAGCGAGCCGAAGCCGGAGTCCATGGCGACGCGCAGCACGTTGGCGTCCTGGTGCATCAGCAGCGCCTGGGCGTAGCTGAGCCGCAACAGATTGACATACTCGTTGAGCGTCATGCCGGTCGACTTCTTGAAAACGCTCATGGCGTATTTGGGATGGATGTCGGCCGCCGCCGCGATGTCGACGCAGTCGATGTCGTAGAGGAAATTCTCGGCGATGAAGTCGCACATGCGCCCGACATTGCGCAGCGATTGCTGGTCGAAGGGGCTGCCTGCTTCCTGCTCGATCGGCGTTTCGGGCACCAGCCGGTAAGGCTCGAACCGCACCCGCTCCAGCCGCAGCAAGAGCTCGTTGACGGCGTGCTCGGCCTTGCCCGCATCGCCCGAGCGGACGTAGCGGTTCCAGCGCTCGAAATTGTCGCTGTCCGACCGGTCGGTGGCATTGGTCACCAAGGTCGCGCCGGTCATCAGTCGGTTGCGGACGTCGGCGGGCAGGTGCAGCCGGAAGAAGTGCACCAGCGGCAGATGCGCGCCGGCATAGACGGCATCGTCCGACGCATCGTCCATCTGGTGCGGCAGGCCGCCCCAGAACAGGCACATGTCGCCGGCCGAAAGCGCGATCTCGTGCTCGTCCATGCGGTAGTGCACGGCGCCGCGGACGATGAAATTCACCTCGACCTGGGCATGCCAATGCGGCTTCAGCATCACCAGGGGCTGGGTGTGAAACATCTGCAGCAGCAGCGGCAGACCCTCCACGCTGCTGGCGCCGGGCTGGTAAAACGGCCTTTCCGGCATCTTACTTTCCGCCCATTCTTTATTCCCTTTGTCGCGGACAAGCCTTCGCCAGCGCCTAGTCTAGCCATGCTCGCGAAGAGAGAGCAAATGAAATGGGAGGATTTCAATGCGCATCACACTGACCTGCGCCGCGTTCGCGCTTGCCCTGGGCTCAGCCCCGGCCTTTGCGCAATCCGGCGAAATCACGATCTGGAGCTGGAACGTCGCCGCTTCGTCGCTGAAGGCCACCATAGAAGGTTTTAACAAGCAGTTCCCCGACATCAAGGTCACGGTCCAGGATCTCGGCAACCAGCCGACCTATGACAAGTCGATCGCCGGCTGCGCCGCCGGCGGCGAGGGGCTGCCGGACATCGTAACGATCGAGAACGGTGAGGCCGAGAACTACTGGAGCCAGTTCCCGGACTGCTTCGTCGACCTCCATACGCTCGGCTATACCGCCGAAGACCAGGCAAAATTCCCCGATTTCAAGCGCACCGAACTCGAAGTGGAAGACAAGGCCTATGCGATGCCGTGGGATTCCGGCCCGGTGGCGATGTACTATCGCCGCGACTTCTATGAGAAGGCCGGCGTCGACCCGACCTCGATCAAGACCTGGGACGATTTCATTGCCGCCGGCAAGAAGATCCAGGAGGCCAATCCCGGCGTGACGATGACCAACGCCGATTTCAACGGCGACTCCGAATTCTTCCGCATGATCGCCAACGAGCAGGGCTGCGCCTATTTCGCCGCCGACGGGCAGTCGATCACCGTCAACCAGCCGGGCTGCGTGGCGTCGATGACCAAGATCAAGGAGATGAAGGACGCCGGCATCATCACCTCGGCCGATTGGGGCACCAAGATCACCAACAACACCGCCGACAAGGTCGCCAGCCAGATGTATGGCGGCTGGTACGAGGGCACCATACGCACCGAGTCGCCCGACGGCAGCGGCAAATGGGGCGTCTACCTGATGCCGAGCCTCACCGCCGACGGCCCGCGCGCCGCCAATCTCGGCGGTTCCTCGCTCGCCATCACTTCGGTGTCGAACAACAAGGAAGCCGCCTACGCCTACCTGAAATACTCCCTCGCGACCAACGAGGGCCAGATAGCGATGCTGAAGGGTTTTGGCCTGGTGCCGTCGCTGATCTCGGCGCTCGACGACCCCTATGTCTCCGAAGGACAGCCCTATTGGGGCGGCCAGGCGGTGTGGAAGGACATTCTTGGCACCTTGCCGAAAGTCGTCCCCAGCCGCGGCACGCCGTTCCAGAGCGACGCGGAAATCATCGTCCGCGCAGTGCAGACCAAATATCTCGGCGGCGGCTACCCCGACGCCAAGGCGGCGCTCGACGATGCCGCAAGCCAGATCGCCTCGGCGACCGGCCTGCCGGTCGAGGAGTGAGATGGAGTTTGGCCGAAGAGGGCGAGGGCGGGTTCGAATTCGGCCCCTTCCTGTGACCGTTTCGCTGCCCCTCACCTGCCTGCCGGCATCCTCTCCCCGTATAGTGACGGGGAGAGGGGCGCTGTCATCGACGGTTTCGCCAATCACCAGCGTTGCAGATTGCACGCCCAGATTGCGGCCAGCCCCTTCTCCCCGTCACTATACGGGGAGAAGTGCCCGGCAGGGCGATGAGGGGCAGCGCTGATTTCGACAATTGGTCCTCACCGGAAGTTCATGAACCGCCGTTTGCAGCCGCATCATTAACCCCGCGTTCCAGCGCGAGACAGGAAGGAGAAAGAATGCGCTATCAGAACGCCACGGCGTACCGCTTCCTCGCGCCCTATCTGCTGATCTTCTCGATCTTCTGGCTGTGGCCGATCATCAACTCCTTCCTGATCTCCTTCCAGGCGACGCGCACCGTGCCGTGGCGGTTCGCGCCGACCTTCAACTGGGGCCGGCTGATCGGCGACCCGGCCTTTTTCAACGCCTTGAAGAACACGCTGCTCATCCTCGTCATCCAGGTGCCGGTGATGATCACTTTGGCGATCGTCATGGCGGTGCTGCTCAATTCGTCGCTGCTCAAGGCCCGTGGCCTGTTCCGCTTCGCCTTTTTCGCCCCGGTCGTGGTCGGCGAAGTCGCCTATTCGGCGGTGTTCCGGCTGATGTTCAATCTCGACTACGGCATCATCAACAAGCTGCTGAACAGCGTCGGCCTGCCGCGTATCGACTGGTTTTCCAACGTCACCCCGGCGATGGCGGTGATCATGATCGCGGTGACCTGGCGCTGGGCCGGCTACAACGCCATCATCCTGCTCGCCGGCTTGCAGTCCATCCCCCAGGATGTCTATGAGGCGGCGACGCTGGACCGCGTCAGCAAGCTCAAGCAGTTCTTCTACATCACCCTGCCGCTGCTCAAGCCGATCATCGTGTTCTGCGCCGTGCTGTCGATCATCGGCACCATGCAGCTGTTCACCGAACCGTTCCTGATCACCGAGCGCGGCGGGCCGGGCGGCGGCACCGAAACGCTCGGGCTGCTGCTTTACCGCCAGGGTTTCAGGTCGCTCAATTTCGGCTACGCCTCGGCCATCGCCTACACCATGGCCGGGCTGGCGATCGCCATCTCGCTGGTGCAACTGTGGCTGACGAGGGAGCCGAAATGAGCTCACGTTCCGCTTCGAGCCGTTCCTCCTCCAGCCGCTCCTCCTCCAGATTGGGACGCAGCATCGCGCTGCATCTCTTCCTGACGCCGCTGGCGCTGATCTGGCTGTTTCCGCTGTGGATGATGGTGATCTTCTCGACCATGCCCGATAGGGGCATTTTCAGCCCCAGCATCGAGCTCTTGCCGCACGGCAGCTTCCTCGACAATGTCAACAATCTGCAGCGCGACACCAATTTCATCGGCGCCATCGGCATCTCGGTCTCGGTGGCGGTGACCTATACGTTCCTGTCGGTGCTGCTCACCTCGATGGCCGGCTGGGCGCTGGCGCGCTACCAGTTCTTCGGCAAGGGCGTCGTCGTCGCGATCATCCTCGGCACCATCACGCTGCCCTATGCTGTCGTGCTGATCCCGCAATTCATCATGGTGGCGCGCGACTTCAAGCTCGCCAACACCTGGGTGGCGCTGATCGTGCCGCCGCTGTTCAATTCGCTCGGCGTGCTGTTCATGCGGCAGAGCTTCTCGATGATGCCGGGCGATCTGTTCGATGCCGCACGCGTCGAGGGGGTCAAGGAATGGCGGATCTTCCTGTTCGTAGCGCTGCCGCTGGCGCGGCCGATGCTGGCGGCGCTCGCCATCATCCTGTTCCTTGCCTCCTGGAACAATTATCTCTGGCCGCTGCTGATCAATTCCAAGCCCGGCGCGATGACGGCGCCGGTGGCGCTCGGCACACTGATCGGCCTCACCAAAGTGTCGTGGGGCGGCATCATGGCGGGCGCCGTGATGCTCACCGTGCCGATGCTCGTCGTGTTCGTGCTCTTGCAGCGCCATTTCGTCGCCGGCATTGCCGCCGGCGCCATCAAATAGGATCAGCATGGCAGCGGTCACACTCAAAAATGTCGTCAAGCGCTTCGGCGTTTTCGAGATCGTTCACGGCGCGAACATCGACGTCGATGACGGCGAATTCGTCGTCTTCGTCGGCCCCTCCGGCTGCGGCAAGTCCACGCTGCTCAGGATGATCGCCGGGCTCGAGGACATCAGCGGCGGCGAGATCGCCATCGGCGGCAAGCTAGTGAACAATGTCGAGCCGGCCGACCGCGGCATCGCCATGGTGTTCCAGTCCTACGCGCTCTATCCGCATATGAGCGTCGAGCAGAATCTGAGCTTTGGGCTGAGGATGAACGGCAACCCGAAAGCCGACACCGAGCGGCGGGTGAAGCGGGCCGCCGAGATCCTGCGCATCGCCGAGCTGATGAAGCGGCGCCCGCGGCAATTGTCGGGCGGCCAGCGCCAGCGCGTCGCCATCGGCCGCGCCATCGTGCGCGAGCCGCAAGTGTTCCTGTTCGACGAACCGCTGAGCAATCTCGACGCCGAGCTCAGGGTGCAGATGCGGGTCGAGATCTCGCGCCTGCACAAGGAGCTCGGCGTCACCATGATCTATGTGACGCACGACCAGACCGAAGCAATGACGCTGGCCGACAGAATCGTCGTGCTCAACGCCGGCAATATCGAGCAGATCGGCGCGCCGCTCGATCTCTATGACGACCCCGCCAACCGCTTCGTCGCCGGCTTCGTCGGTTCGCCGAAGATGAATTTTTTGGCGGCACAAGTGGTCGGCAACGACGGCAATGCGACGGTCATCGAACTCGCCAACCATGGCGGCGCTCGGCTGCGGAAACCACTGTCGGGCGCCCCGCCTGCGGTCGGCGCCGAGGTCGTGCTCGGGGTGCGGCCGGAGCATTTCTTCGAGGCCGGCGAAGGCGACTGCGACATCGCCGTCAAGGCCGATGTCGCCGAGCACCTCGGATCGGTGAGCTACGTCTATGCCAATGCCGGGGCCGCCCCGGGGGCCAATGCCGGACCAGAGGAACTGATCATCGAGCGCGAGGCGTCGCGGCAGCGGGCGACTGGCGACCACATGGTGGTGTCGATCAAGGCTGGCCAATCGCTTCTCTTCGACAAGTCAGGTGCTCGCATTCGCTAGTGCCAAAAGCATGCCCTCGGGCGTGAACTGCGCAGCGGTTTGGGACAACGCCATGCACACCAAGACTCGCAATTTTTCTTTCACCAACTCGCGACGCCGAGGCGACCCCAAGGAGATCCAGGAATGACGTCCGAACCACAAAAGATCCGCTGGGGCATTCTCGGGCCCGGCACCATCGCCAAGGCCTTTGCCGGCGGCGTCGCCCATTCGCGCACCGGCACATTGGTCGCCATTGGTGCGCGCAATCCCGGCAAACCAGGCCTCGCTGAAAACTTCCCTGGTGCCCGCATCCTCGACGGCTACGAGGCTTTGCTCGCCGATCCGGACGTCGATGCGGTCTACATTTCGACGCCGCACCCCAGCCACGCCGAATGGGCGATCAGGGCGGCCGAGGCCGGAAAACATGTGCTTTGCGAAAAGCCGATGGGGCTCACCGCTTTCGAGGCCGACGCGATGATCCATGCAGCGCGCAGGGCCGGCACCTTTCTCGGCGAGGCCTTCATGTACCGGCTGCATCCGCAGACGGCAAAGCTGGTCGACCTCGTCAGGTCCGGCGCAATCGGCGAGGTGCGCATGGTGAAATCGAGCTTCGGCTTCGCCATGCCTGGCTTCATGCCGGAGCACCGGCTTTATGCCAACGATCTCGCCGGCGGCGGCATTCTCGACGTCGGCGGCTACCCCGTTTCGATGGCGCGGCTGATTGCCGGGGCCGCATCGGGAAAGCTTTTCGCCGAGCCGGACAAGGTGGCGGGTGCGGCGCATCTCGGCCAGTCCGGCGTCGACGAATGGGCTTCGGCGCTGCTGCATTTTCCCAACGGCATCGTCGCGGAAGTCTCCTGCGGGATCTCGCTCGCCCAGGACAATGTCCTGCGCATCCTTGGTACCAAAGGCCGCATCGAGGTCGCGGATTTCTGGTATGCGAGCGGCAGGGAAGGCGGCACCGGCGAGATCCGCATCATCCGTTCAGGCGGTGAGGAGGTGGTCGAGGTCAGGGAAGACCGCTGGCTCTACGCTTTCGAGGTCGACGCCGCCGGCGAGGCGATCCTGGCCGGAAAGCAGGAGTTTGCCTGGCCGGGCATGGGCTGGGCCGACAGTCTCGGCAATCTGCGTGTGCTCGACAAATGGCGTGCCGCCATCGGGCTCGAATACGAGATCGAAAAACCCGAAAAACGCGTCGACACCATTTCCGGCCGGCGGCTGCGCTCCGGTGGCACCACCATCCCGAAGCGTGAAATTCCGGGCCTGCCGCGGCCGGCCTCGTGCCTGGCGCTCGGCTTCGAGGATTTTCGCACCTTCTCCTCCGGCATGATCCTGCTCGATGCCTATTTCGAAGCCGGCGGCAACGTCTTCGACACCGCCTTCATCTATGGCAGCGGCTACACCGAAACGCTGCTCGGCCAATGGTTGAAGAGCCGCGGCGTGCGTGAGCAAGCGGTGGTCATCGGCAAGGGCGCGCACACCCCGCTCTGCTATCCCGATGTGATCGGCAAGCAGCTCACCCAGTCGCTCGACCGGCTGCAGACCGATCATGTCGACGTCTATTTCATGCACCGCGACGATCCCGACGTGCCGGTCGACGAATTCGTCGATGCGATGGACCGGGAGGTCAGGGCTGGCCGCATCCGCGGTCCGTTCGGCGGCTCGAACTGGACGAGGGAACGCATGGACGAGGCGATTGCCTATGCCGAGCGGACCGGCAAGCAGAAGCCTGGCGCGCTTTCGAACAATTTTTCGCTGGCCGAGATGCTGGTGCCGATCTGGCCGGGTTGCGTCACCTCGTCGAGCGATGACTGGAAAGCCTGGCTGACCGCCCGGCAGATGCCCAATTTCGCCTGGTCGAGCCAGGGCCGGGGTTTCTTCACCGGCCGCGCCGGGCGTGACCAGCGTGACAATGAAGAGCTGGTCCGTGTCTGGTACTCCGAGAAGAATTTCGGCCGCCGCGACCGGGCGATCGAGCTCGCCAACCGGCTGGGCAAGAGCCCGATCCATGTCGCGCTCGCCTACGTCCTGGCCCAGCCGTTCCCGTCCGTCCCGCTGATCGGACCACGCACGCTCGACGAACTGGAGGACAGCCTGCAGGCCCTCGACATCGCGCTTTCGCCCGACGACATTGCGTGGCTGGATAGCGGATCGGATCAGCATCGACGCACGGGCTGAGGGGGGCATCGCTACGCTTTCCTTCTCCCCTTGTTGTGGGAGAAGGGGAGGCGCGCGTCCCGTAACTATCCAACTTGTGGTCGAACGGCGACCACGGCTCTAGTCATCGGGATCGTTTGCATCGCGACTACAGTGTTGTTTGAATTAGCTTTTCTATTTCTTGAAAAGCTTGTTGCTTTCCTACATACTTCGCAAACCGACCGCGCAAACATGATAGAGATCGAGCTCCACAAACGGCGGGATGAGTCATGACCGAAGCTGAAGGCCATGCACGATTGACCTCGGACGGCGACCCGGATGGACGCGATCATATCAGGCGCATCCCCGACATCATTTCGCTGGTCAAGGATTCTTACGGTGAATTGCGCCCGGCGGAGCGGCGCGTCGCCGATGTCGTGCTCGACGATGTCAAATTCGCGGTCGGCGCTTCCAACGCTGCACTTGCCCAGCGCGCCGAGGTCAGCGAACCCACCGTGACCCGGTTCTGCCGCGCCATCGGCTGCGAGGGGGTGCGCGATTTCAAGCTGAAGCTGGCGCAGAGCCTGGTCGTCGGCGCGCTCTATCTGAGCAGGCCGCCGCCGCTGAGCGGCGACAATGGCATGCCGTTCTGGAATGCCGTGTTCGGCGAGGCGCGCCGGGCGCTGCAGGAAGCCGAACGGCAGCTTGATCCGGCGCAGCTGGTGAAGGCCGCCGAGCTCATCGCCAAGGCGCGCCAGGTCACGGTGTTCGGCCTCGGCGGCAGCTCTTCGGCGCTGGCGCAGGAAACCCAGTACCGGCTGTTCCGCTACGGCATCACTGTCGTCGCCCAATGCGACCCCTATCTGATGCGGATGACCGCCTCGACCCTGAAGCCCGGCGACCTGGTGATCGCCATTTCGGCGACCGGACGCACCCGCGAAGTGATCGAGGCCGTCGAACTGGCCAAGCATTACCGCGCCAATGCGATCGGGGTGACCGCGCCCGATACCGAGCTTGCGCGCGCCTGTGACGTTAGGCTGACGGTGGCGGTGCCCGAATATCCCGACACGCTGAAGCCGACCGCCTCGCGCTTCGCCTTTTTGGCCGCGATCGACCTGATGGCGGTGGCGGCAGCCTACAAGCTCGACGGCTCGGCCCGCGAAACCGTCCGCCGCATCAAATACAACGCCCAGATCCACAGGACGGGCAAGGAGATGGAGCCGCTGGGAGATTGAAGCCCCCCTCATCCGGCCGCTTCGCGGCCACCTTCTCCCCGTCGGGGAGAAGAGGGTTGGCGCCGGCGTCGACAGCCTCCTCTCCCCTCGGGGAGAGGCCAGCCGAGCGAAGCGGAGGCTGGGTGAGGGGGCAGCGCCGACTTGAAAAGGAAGAAGGACAACACATGCTCGACATGGCACCCTCAAAACAGGCGGCCAGCTGGCTTTCCTCTCTCTCCCGCGCCCTCGAGGCGGGGGACGCCGCGGCCGCGACCGATCTGTTCGTCGAGGATTGCTACTGGCGTGACCTGCTGACCTTCACCTGGAACATCAAGACGATGGAAGGCCGTGCGGCGATCCGCGACATGCTGGACGCCACTCTGGCGGGGACCAGGCCGACCGCCTGGCAGCTCAGTGGCGAGGCAAGCTCGCACGAAGGCACGATAGAGGCCTGGTTCAGCTTCGAGACGTCGTCGGCGTGGGGCCATGGCAACATGCGACTGCAGGACGGCAGGTGCCGGACGCTGTTCACGGCGATGAGCGACCTCAAGGGTTTTGAGGAGCGCAAGGGACCGGCGCGGCCGCTGGGTGTCCGCCACAAGGCCGACCCGGACCGCGAGACCTGGGCCGAGGCGAGGGCGCGCGAGGCGCGTGATCTCGGTGCCAGTGAGCAGCCCTATTGCCTGGTCATCGGCGGCGGCCAGGGCGGCATCATGCTGGGCGCGCGGCTGCGGCAACTCGGCGTGCCGGCCATCGTCATCGAGAAGAATGCGCAGGCCGGCGATTCCTGGCGCAACCGCTATCGCTCGCTCGTGCTGCACGATCCGGTCTGGTACGACCATCTGCCCTACATCCCGTTTCCGGAGAACTGGCCGGTGTTCACGCCCAAGGACAAGATGGGCGACTGGCTGGAAATGTACACGCGCGTCATGGAGCTCAATTACTGGACCTCCACAGAATGCATCAGCGCGTCCTACGACGAAACCAAAAAAATCTGGACGGTCGAGGTCGATCGCGCCGGCGAGCGCATCTCGCTGATGCCAAAACACATCGTCTTTGCGACCGGCGCCTATGGCCCGCCGCGGCGGATCGACCTGCCGGGCGCCGCTGCGTTCCAGGGCGAAATCCTGCATTCCAGCCAGTATTTTAGCGGCGAGACATTCCGCGACAGACGCGTCGCGGTCATCGGCGCGGCGAGTTCGGGGCACGATGTCGCCGTCGACCTCTGGGAGAGCGGCGCTGCGGTGACCATGATCCAGCGCTCGCCGACGACGGTGGTGAAGTCAGACACGCTGATGGAGGTCGGCTTCGAGATTTTTTCTGAAGATGCGCTGGCCCGCGGCATCACCACCGAAAAGGCCGACATGATCGTCGCCTCGACGCCGTTCGCGCTGCTGCCGCAAACCCAGCGGGCGCTGTACGACATCATCAAGGCGCGCGACGCGGCCTTCTACGACCGCTTGCGCGGCGCCGGATTCGCCATCGATTTCGGCGACGACGAGACCGGGCTGCTGATGAAGGCCTACCGCACCGGCTCGGGTTACTATATCGACGTCGGCGCGTCCGATTTGATCATCGACGGCGCGATCGGCATCCGCAGCGGCGTCGAGATCAAGTCGCTGACGCCAACCGGAATCCTGTTCGACGACGGCAGCGAACTGGCGGCCGACGCAATCATCTCCTGCACCGGCTACCAGTCGATGAACGAGACCGTGGCGGCGATCGTCTCGCGCGACGTCGCCGACGAGGTCGGGCCGTGCTGGGGGATTGGCTCGGGCGTGAAAGGCGACCCGGGACCATGGCAAGGCGAATTGCGCAACATGTGGAAGCCGACGGCGCAGGAAGCGCTGTGGTTCCACGGCGGCAATCTGGCGCTGTCGCGCTTTTACTCGAAATATGTGGCGCTTCAGATCAAGGCGCGGATGGAAGGGATGGCGACGCCGGTCTATGGATAGCAGCGCTCCTCTCCTTCTCCCCTTGTGGGGCCCGAAGGGCGGGCGAGGCCCGTGACTCGCCCCGGGCGGTGGATTGGCGCGCAGCGCCAAGACGGATGAGGGGTGTTGGACGGAGTGAGGCGTTGGTGTTCTCTGGAGCACCCCCTCATCCGACCGAACTTCGCTCGGCCACCTTCTCCCACAAGGGAGAAGGAAGAGCCGCCCAGCCTTCACCCACGCCCGAAATGCCGGCTCACCACATCGACATGCGTCTCATGCGCATGCGCTTCGTAGCGGTCGGTATCGCCAAAATCGTTAGCCGCTTCGTTCGGCCACCAGGTGCCGCCGATCACGATGCCGTCCGAGACCAGCCGCTGCTCGGCGACCAGCGACGCGCCGACCGCGTCGACAAAGGTAAAACGGCCCGGACGCAGCCGCAGCACCGCGATGTCGCCGACTGCACCGACCTTAAGCGTGCCAAGCTCGGGCCTTGCGATCGTCTCGGCCGGCCGTTGTGTCGCCGCGCGCAGCACCTCGACCAGCGGCATGCCGAGCGCCAGCAATTTCGACATGCACACCAGAATGTCGAAGGCCGGACCGTCAACGCAGTAGAGATGCACGTCGCTGCTGATCACGTCAGGCGCCAGCCCTTCGCTGAGCATCGCCCTGGCAACCGAGAAATCGAACGAGCCCATGCCGTGGCCGATGTCGAAGATGACGCCGCGCTCGCGCGCCAGCCAAATGTCGGGCCGGACCGCGCCCGAGGCGAAGACCGGCGCGTTGGGAAACGGCCGGAAGCAGTGGGTGAGGATGTCGCCCTTGCGCAGCCGCGGCAGCACTTCCGAACGGCCTGGCGGCGGCTCGTCGATATGCGCCATCAGCGGCAGGCCGGCCTGGTCGGCAGCCTCGAGCGCCAGATCGACCGGCGCGATGCCGCTGCTGCCGCCGGCATGGCGACCCGAGCGTACTTTTACGCCGACGACCACGTCTGCGTGCTCGCGCACCGCCGCCACCGTCTCGCTCGGTTCGCAGAGCCGCAGATCGCTGCACTCGCCAACCGAAACGGTCTGCGAGAAGCCGAAAATGCCGGCAAAGGAAATGTTGACATAGGCCAGGATGCGGACCTTCGAGCGCTCGATGACGTGGCGGCGAAAGCCGAGGAAGTTGCCGGCGCCAGCGCTTCCGGCGTCGATGAAGGTTGTGGTGCCGCTTTTTGCGGCGAGGTGGTCGGCGTCGACGCCGAGCGATGTGCCGCCCCAATAGACGTGGCTATGCAGGTCGATGAGGCCGGGTGCGACGATGGACCCTGTCGCATCGATGACGCGCGCGGCGCGCTCGAAGGGAATGTCGGGATCGATCGCGGCGATGCGGCCGTTGGCGATGGCCAGATCGCGTTGCGCATCGAGGCCGGATGCCGGATCGATGAGGCGGCCGCCCTTCAGCAGGAGATCAAATTGCATCGGTGTCCGGCTCCTGTCACTCGTTCAACCGGCCTGTCCGCGCAATTCTCATATAGGCCATGTTGGAAAGCAACATTTTTTTGGACTTAATGTTGCTTTATTACAGGCACCTCGCAGGCGATGGCGAAGCATCAAAAATTGCCGATCTCCCCCCAAGTGGGGGAGATGCCAAGTTTTGGCAAAGAGGGCAGGACGGAGGGGGGCGCTGTCCCGCCGACTTTCCGCAAGGTTCTGCCCGGCAGCAGCATTCTGGAAGGAGGGGAGCGGCGCCATGCTCCGCCAGCCACTCACCGGTCGATCCGCGTCGACAGGATGATCGACGACGATGTCCGCTCGACCCCGTCCATCGCGCCGATCTCATCGAGAAGCGTGTCGAGGTCCTTGATCGAGGGCGCGTCGACGATGACGATCATGTCGAAATTGCCACTCACCGAATGCAGCGTCCGCACCGGCGCCAGCGCCTGCAGGCTGCGCACCACCTTGTCAGCAAGCTTGGGCGTGACGGTGAGCAGGACATGCGCCCGCACCAGTCCCTGTTCGTAGTCGGGTGAAAGTCGGACGCCATAGCCGGTGATGATGCCGCGCTGTTCCAGCCGCTCGATCCGGCTCTGTACCGTCGTGCGCGACACGCCGAGCCGCCGCGCCAGTTCGGCCGTCGAGGCGCGCGCATTCGCGCGCAGCAGGGAGAGCAGGGCCTGTTCGGCGTTGCTAAGCACTTTCGACGAACCTTATCGGCATACTGTCCAATTTGGCACTTCGTTTTGAACAGTTCAACACTTCCTTTCGACAGGCAAGCTGCGATTCTGTCCGCTCTGTGAAAGGCAAGGCGAGGGAACTGTCATGAAGAACGTCATAATTGTCGGCGCCGGCAAGATCGGCTCGACCATCGCCGAGATGCTGGTTTCCACCGGCGACTATCACATAACCCTCGTCGACCGTTCGGCCGCACAGCTCGGCGCGGCCGAACTGCCTGAAACGGTCGAGACGCTGGAACTCGACATCGAAGCCGCCGGCACGCTCGAAGCGGCCCTGGCCGGCAAGTTCGCGGTGCTCAGCGCCGCGCCCTTCCACCTGACCACGCGCATCGCCGAAGCGGCGGCCAGCGCCGGAGTGCATTATCTCGACCTGACCGAGGACGTCGTCGCGACCCGGCGCGTCAGGCAATTGGCGCGTACCGCCAACAGCGCCTTCATCCCGCAATGCGGGCTGGCGCCGGGCTTCATCTCGATCGTCGCCAATGATCTCGCCAGCCGCTTCGACACGCTGGAGAGCGTGCGCATGCGGGTCGGCGCACTGCCGCAATACCCGTCGAATGCGCTGAACTACAATCTGACCTGGAGCACGGACGGCGTCATCAACGAATATTGCGAGCCTTGCGAGGCGATCGTCGAAGGCGAACTGATCGAGGTACCGCCGCTGGAGGAGCGCGAGGAATTCTCGCTCGACGGCGTCACCTACGAGGCGTTCAACACCTCGGGCGGGCTCGGCACACTGGCCGAAACCCTGAAGGGCAAGGTGCGCACGCTGAACTATCGTACCATCCGCTACCCCGGCCACGCCGCGATCATGAAGGCGCTGCTCAACGATCTCGGCCTGCGCCACCGCCGCGACGTGCTGAAAGACATTTTTGAGAGCGCCCTGCCGGCGACGCTGCAGGACGTCGTCATCGTCTTCGTCACCGTCAGCGGCCGCAAGAACGGCCGCCTGCTGCAGGAAACCTACGCCAACAAGATCTACGCCAAGCGCGTCGGCGACAAGGTGCGCAGCGCCATCCAGATCACCACCGCCTCCGCCATCTGCGCGGTGCTCGACATGCTGGCCGACGGCAGCTTGCCGGCGCAGGGTTTTATCAAGCAGGAAGACATCGCGCTCGACGCGTTCCTCGCCAACCGCTTTGGCAGCGCCTACGCGCAGCACGAGATGGTTAGCCGGCTTGCGGGGTGAGTGGCCACTTTCCTTCTCCCCTTGTGGGAGAAGGTGGATTGGCGCGCGGCGCCAAGACGGATGAGGGGTGTTGGACGGAATGCCGTCATTGCCAAGCTGGAACACCCCTCATCCGTCGCCTTCGGCGACACCTTCTCCCACAAGGGGAGAAGGAAGATCGCGCTAGCAGCTCTCAAACATGCAGCGCATGCCCCATCGCCTTCAGCGCCGCCTCCTGAAAACCCTCGCCTTGTGTCGGATGGGCATGGATGGTGCCGGCGATATCCTCCAGCCGCGCGCCCATTTCCAGCGCCAGGCCAAACGCCGTCGACAGTTCAGACACGCCCTGGCCGACCGCCTGGATGCCGAGCACCAAATGGTTGTCGGCGCGGGCGACAACTCGGACGAAGCCATCCTCACTCAGCTTGGTCATCGCGCGGCCGTTGGCGGCGAACGGAAACAGCCCGACTTTGATCTCGCCGCCAAGCCTCTTGGCCTCGTCCGGCGACAGGCCGGCGGTGACCAGCTCCGGATCGGTGAAGCAGATGGCGGGAATTGAGCGCTTGTCCCAGCTGCGCTTGTGGCCGGCGACGATCTCGGCGACCATTTCGCCTTGCGCCATCGCCCGGTGCGCCAGCATCGGCTCGCCGGTGACGTCGCCAATGGCAAAGATGCCGCGCATCGAGGTGCGGCACTGGTCGTCGATGCGGATGAATTTACCCGCCATATCGAGGTCGATCTGCTCCAGCCCCCAGTCTTCGACCACCGGCCTGCGCCCGACGGTGACCAGGATCCTGTCGGCAGCGATCTTGCTATTCTTGCCGGTCGCCGTTTCGACCAGCAGAGCATCGCCCTTGCTCGACAGGCCCTTGGCCTTGGCGCCGACAAGCACCTCGATGCCGAGCTCGGTGAGCCGCTTCACCACCGGCCGGGTCAGCTCGGCATCATATTGCGCCAGCACGCGCGGCAAGGCCTCGACCACGCTCACCTTGGCGCCCAGTTTGGCGAAGGCGATGCCGAGCTCGAGCCCGATATAGCCGCCGCCGACGACGGCAAGCCTTTCCGGCACTTCGCTCAGCGCCAGCGCTTCGGTCGACGAGATCACCGCACCGCCAAACGGCAGGAACGGCAGCTCGACCGGCGCCGAGCCGGTCGCGATCACCACCATCTCGGCGCGGACGACCTGCATGCCGGTCTCGGTCTGGACCTCGACGGTCTTGCCGTCGCGGAATTTCGCCCAGCCATGCACGGTCTTGACCCCGGCCTTCTTGAGCAGGCCGGCAACGCCGCTGTTAAGCCGGCTAACTATACCGTCCTTCCAGGCGATGGTCGCTTCGAGATCAATCGACGGTGTGGCGATTGAAATGCCGAGCGGGCTCTTGCCGCTCGCCATGTGCGAGATTTTCTCGAACTCCTCGGCCGCATGGATCAGCGCCTTGGACGGAATGCAGCCGACATTGAGGCAGGTGCCGCCCGGCTTGCCGAACTCGACGATAACCGTGTCGATGCCGAGCTGGCCGGCACGGATGGCGCAGACATAGCCGCCCGGACCGGCGCCGATGACGAGCAGCTTGCAGGATATTTCCTTCATGTCGACACGCTCTTTTTGGCGAAGAAGGGCCCCCTCATCCGACCGCTGCGCGGCCACCTTCTCCCCGCCGGGGAGAAGAGGCTTGCACCAGCGTTGGAGACCTCCTCTCCCCTCGGGGAGAGGGTGGCCGTAGCGAAGCGGAGGCCGGGTGAGGGGGCCTTTGCGACCGTTCTCATCTCATCAATCCACGAAAATCAGCGCCGGGGTTTCCAGCAGCGTCTTGATCCGCTGGATAAACACCGCGGCGTCCCAGCCGTCGATGACGCGGTGATCGAAGCTGGAGGACAGGTTCATCATCTTGCGCGGCATGAACTGGGTGCCGTCCCACACCGGCCGCACCATCATCTTGTTGACGCCGAGGATCGCCACTTCCGGATGATTGATCACCGGCGTCGTCGCCACGCCGCCCATGGCGCCGAGCGAGGTGATGGTGATCGTCGATCCCGACAGTTCGTCGCGCGCCGCCGTGCCTGACCTGGCCGCCTCGGCGAGCCTGAAAACCTCGGCGGCGCAGTCCCAGATGTCGCGTGCCTCGGCGTGCTTGACCACCGGCACCACCAGCCCCGAAGGCGTCTGCGCGGCAATGCCGATATGGACGCCGCCATGCTGGTGGACGATGCCGGCCTCGTCGTCGAACAGCGCGTTGATTTTGGGCTGGTCGGCGATCGCCTTGACCATCGCCCGCATCAGGAACGGCAGCAGCGTCAGCTTCGGCCGCTCGACGCCGCCGCGCTTCTCCTTGTTGAGCGCCGCGCGCAAATCCTCCAATGCCGTGACGTCGATCTCCTCGACATAGGTGATGTGCGGGATGCGCGACTTGGCCAGCGCCATCTTCTCGGCGATCTTGCGCCTGAGCCCGATGATCTTGATGTCCTCGACGGCCTCGTTGCGGGCGAGGCCGGCGACCTTCGCAAGCTGCGGTCCGCGCGCCAGGAAGGCGTCGATGTCCTCGTGGAGAATGCGGCCGGCCGGGCCGCTTCCCCTGACCTGTCGGAGATCGACGCCGGCCTCCTTTGCCCTGAGGCGGACGGCCGGCGACGCCAGCGGCCTTTCACCTTCGGGACGCGGCGCGGCGACGGGCGCAGGACCCCCACCCCAAACCCCTCCCCACAAGGGGGAGGGGGATTCCGTCGCCGATGCAACCTCATGCTCAGTGATTTTTCCGGGCGGGGACGGGTGCGGTGCCGCTTTGGCACTGGCTTCGGCGGCCGAAGCGCGTCCCCCTCCCCCTTGTGGGGAAGGGCCAGGGGTGGGGGTACTGCGGTCGGTAATCTTGGCGCCCGCCTCGCCGCCCGGCTCCGCAGCTGCCTTCACATTGCCCTCGCCGGCCACCTTCAAGCGTACAATGGGCGAGCCGATCGCCACCGTGTCGCCGATCTCCGCACCCAGCCAGACGATCTCGCCGTCGACTGGCGAAGGAATCTCGACCGTCGCCTTGTCGGTCATGACGGCGGCAAGCACCGCGTCCTCGCGCACGAGATCGCCGACCTTGACCTGCCACTCGACCAGCTCGGCCTCGGCGACGCCTTCGCCGACATCGGGCAGCTTGATCACATACTCGCCCATCGTCAGGTCCCCCTTACCGAGGCGTTTGCGCTGCCCCTCACCCTTGCCCATTCCAGGGCGAGCCGCTTGTCTCGCCCGTCCTTCGGACCCCCGCGAAAAACGGGGAGAGCGGGATCGCCGGCGTGGCGGCCAGTCCCTTCTCCCCGTTCTTCACGGGGAGAAGGTGCCGGCAGGCGGATGAGGGGCGGTGCCACCACTGGCAATTGGTCCGAGGCTCTACCTGCCATCGTCAGGCCTCCATCGTTTCGACGAGCGCGCGGCCGAGCCTGGCCGGACCGGGAAAATAGTCCCATTCCTGCGCATGCGGATAGGGCGTGTCCCAGCCGGCGACCCGCACTACCGGCGCTTCGAGATGGTAGAAGCAGTTTTCCTGCATCAGCGCCGACAGCTCGGCGCCGAAGCCTGATGTCAGCGTCGCCTCGTGCACGATCACGCAGCGGCCTGTCCTGTTGACCGAGTCGACGATCGTCTCGAGATCGAGCGGCAGCAGCGTCCTCAGATCGATGATCTCGGCGTCGATGCCGGTCTCCTCGGCCGCCGCCTGCGCGACATAGACCATCGTGCCGTAGGCCAGCACGGTGACCGCGGCGCCGGGCCGACGGATCACCGCCCTGCCGAGCGGGACCGTGTAATGCCCGTCGGCGACCTCGCCGAGTTCGTGCTTCGACCATGGCGTCACCGGGCGCTCGTGATGGCCATCGAACGGACCGTTGTAGAGCCGCTTCGGCTCCAGGAAGATCACTGGATCGGGATCCTCTATCGCCGCGATCAGAAGACCCTTGGCGTCATGCGGATTGGACGGCACGACGACCTTCAGGCCGGAGACATGGGTGAACAGCGCCTCCGGGCTCTGGCTGTGGGTCTGGCCACCAAAAATGCCGCCGCCGGTCGGCATCCGCACCACGATCGGGCAGGTGAAATCGCCGTTCGAGCGATAACGCAGCCGCGCCGCCTCCGAGACGATCTGGTCATAGGCCGGATAAACATAGTCGGCAAATTGCACCTCGACGCAGGGTTTCAGGCCGTAGGCGGCCATGCCGATGGCCGAGCCGACGATGCCGGCTTCGCTGATCGGCGTGTCGAAGCAGCGGCTCTTGCCGTATTTCGCCTGCAGGCCTTGCGTGCAGCGAAACACGCCGCCGAAAAAACCGACATCCTCGCCGAACACAATGACGCGTTCGTCGCGCCCCATCGAGACGTCCATGGCGTCGCGGATCGCCTCGATCATGGTCCGTCTTGGCATGGTCAGACCCCCGCCTGCTGGCGCTGGCGTCTGAGATGCGGCGGCATCTCACCATAGACGCCTTCGAACATGTCGCGCGTCGAAGGCTTGCCGCCGGCGTGCAGCGTGCCGTGGCGCTCGGCCTCCCTTTGCGCCGCGATCACCGTTTCGAGGATTTCCGCCTCGGCCTGGGTGTGGCGCTCGTCCGACCAGACGCCGCGCTGGATGAGATGGTTCTTCAGCCTGACGATCGGGTCGCCGAGCGGCCAGGCGTCGGATTCGGCCTTCGGCCGATAGGCCGACGGATCGTCGGAGCTTGAATGCGCCCCGACGCGATAGGTGACATATTCGACCAGCGTCGGCCCAAGATTTTTCCGCGCCCGCTCCGCCGCCCATTTGGCCACCGCGTGGACGGCGAGATAATCGTTGCCGTCGACCCGAAGCGACGGAATGCCAAAGCCGAGGCCGCGGGCGGCAAATGTGCCGGAGCCGCCGCGGGCGATGCCCTGGAAGGTCGAGATCGCCCACTGGTTGTTGACGACGTTGAGCACGACCGGCGCCTTGTAGGTCGAGGCGAACACCAGCGCCGAATGAAAGTCGGACTCGGCCGTCGAACCGTCGCCGATCCAGGCGGCGGCGATCTTCGAATCATTGCTGATCGCCGAAGCCATCGCCCAGCCGACCGCCTGGATATATTGCGTCGCCAGATTGCCGGAGATCGAGAAGAACCCGTGCTCCTTCGACGAATACATGATCGGCAGCTGCCGGCCCTTCAGCGGATCGGCCTCGTTCGAATAGATCTGGTTCATCATCGTGACCATCGGGTAGCCGTCGGCGATGAGCAGGCCGGCCTGCCGATAGGTCGGAAAGTTCATGTCGCCCGGCGCCAGCGCCTTGCGAAAGGCGCAGCTCACCGCCTCTTCGCCGAGGTGCTGCATGTAAAAGGAGGTCTTGCCCTGGCGCTGCGCCATCTGCATGCGCGCGTCGAAGCTGCGAAGCGTCATCATGTGGCGCAGGCCTTCCAGCAACTCGTCGTCGGAAAGCAGCCCGGCCCACGGCCCGACGGCCTCGCCGGCGCGGTTGAGCACGCGGATGATCGAAAACGCCAGGTCGCGGATATCACGCGGATCGACATCGATCTCGGGACGCGGCACCGAGCCGGCCTTGGGGATGGTCACATCAGAAAAATCCGGCGTCCCGCCCGGCCGCACCTCGGGCTCCGGCACATGGAAGCGCAACATTCCCGCATCGGCCATGACCTTCGTCCTCCCATGTTGCCCGGCCAAGATACTTGCACACCGGCAGGCCAGTGCCAATTCGTCGGGCAAGGCTTCCGGCCAACCACCGCGCCGCCAGCAGCACCTGTCAGGATGAAGATATGTCAGCGAAATTTCTTGTCGATCTTCCGGCTCTGCGCGCAATTTGGCGCATGATTGCGCCGGGTTTCCCGCCAGATTGGACAATGCGTCGGATTGAGGCTACGCGCGGCGGCCTTTCCTTCTCCCCTTGTGGGAGAAGGTGGCCGCGAATCGGTCGGATGAGGGGTGTTCCAGCCTGGCACCGACGGCACTCCGTCCAACACCCCTCTCCCGTCTTGGCGCTGCGCGCCAATCCACCCCCCGGGGCGAATCTCGGGCCTCGCCCGCCCTTCGGGCCCCACAAGGGGAGAAGGAAAGGGGCGACCACCGTTCACCCCGCGCCCGCATCATGCTAACCCATAGCCCATGGCACAGAAGAAAGGTTACGAGGTCGATTCGTGGTTGGCGCGGCCGGACCCGCGTGTCTCGATCGTCCTGCTCTACGGGCCCGACCGCGGGCTGGTCGCCGAGCGCGCCCGCGCCTTTGCCGGCAAGACCGGCCTGCCGCTCGACGATCCGTTCTCTGTGGTCAGGCTGGACGGGTCGGAAGTCGATCGCGACGAGGGCCGCCTGCTCGATGAGGCCCGCACCGTGCCGATGTTTTCGGACCGGCGCCTGCTCTGGGTGCGCAATGCGTCCGGCCAGAAGGCGCTTGCCGACGACGTCAAGGCGCTGACCGCGGAGCCGCCGCGTGACGCCATCATCCTGATCGAGGCCGGCGACCTGAAGAAGGGCGTCGGGCTGCGCGCCATTGTCGAGGCGGCGGACATTGCCATGGCGCTGCCGTGCTACGCCGACGAGGCGCGGGACATCGATACGGTCATCGACGACGAATTGCGCAAGGCCGGCATGTCGATGACGCTGGAAGCCCGCCAGGCGCTGCGCCGCAACCTCGGTGGTGACCGGCTGGCCTCGCGCGGCGAGATCGAAAAGCTGGTGCTCTATGCCCACGGCCAGAGCGAAATCGGCCTCGATGACGTCAAGGCGACGTCGGGCGACGTCTCTGGCCTGTCCTTCGATGACGCCGTCGATGCCTTGCTCGACGGTAAGGTCGGTGACTTCGACATAGCCTTCACCCGTCACTGCCAGTCCGGCGGCCAGGCTTTTCTGGTGCTGTCGTCGGCGATGCGGCAGCTGCAGGCGATCCAGGCAATGCGCGGCCTGATGGACGCCGGCGGCCGCAACGCCGCTTCGGTGGTTGCCGCGGCGCGCCCGCCGGTTTTTTTCACGCGGCGCAAGCTGGTCGAAAAAGCCCTCGAACGCTGGAGCAGCCAGGCGCTCGCCCGCGCGCTCAACCGCCTGCAGACGGCGGTGCTGCAGACCCGGCGCCGGCCGGACCTCGCGGTCGCGCTGGCCCGACAGGCGCTGCTCGGCATTGCCGTGGAGAGCGCAAGGCTGGCGCAAAGGTAGGCGGGTCTTCCCTTCTCCCCTTGTGGGAGAAGGTGTCGCCGAAGGCGACGGATGAGGGGGGTTCCAGTTTGGCACCGGCAGAGTTCCGTCCAACACCCCTCATCCGTCTCGGCGCTGCGCGCCGATCCACCTTCTCCCACAAGGGGAGAAGGCAAGGTTGCGCGCGGCGCCAGACGCTGCAGGACAAGCGGCAAGCCCGCGCGAGCCAAGATTCATTGGCTCAGAAGCGCTGCCAAATAGGGTGCCCTTTGCCGGCTAATCAACCCTCGTTCTTCAGCCGCCGGCAAAGCTCGTCGAGCTGCTCCAGCGTCCGATAGGCGACGCTGATCACGCCGCCGCGCTCGTTGTGCTCGATCGTGACGAACATGCCGAGCGTGCCGGTCATCAGCTTCTCCAGCGCGAGGGTATCGACATCCTTCTGTGCCGGTGCTGCTGCAGGCTGTCGCTTCACCGTCGGCGCACCCGCCGGCATCTGCGCCAGCGCTTCGGCCTGGCGCACCGAAAGCCCGTCCTCGACGATGCGCTTGGCCAGGCCCGCCGGATCCTGCGCCGTCACCAATGTACGGGCATGGCCGGCCGACAGCGCGCCGTCGACCAGCATGTCACGGATCACGTCCGGCAGCTTCAACAGCCGCAGCGTGTTGGCGACATGGCTGCGGCTCTTGCCGATCACCTGGCCGAGATCGGCCTGGGTGTAGCCGTGATCGTCGATCAGCTGCTGGTAGCCCATCGCCTCCTCGACCGGATTGAGGTCGGTGCGCTGGACGTTTTCGATGATCGCCAGCTCGAGCGCGGTGCGATCGTTGACATCGCGCACGATGATCGGGATCTCGCTCAGCCCGGCGCGCTGCGCCGCGCGCCAGCGCCGCTCGCCGGCGATGATCTCGTAGCGGCCAGCTTGCGTCGGCGATGGCCGCGCCACCACCGGCTGCACCACGCCATGTTCGCGGATCGACTGGGCAAGATCGGTCAGGTCGGCGTCGCCGAAATGCCGGCGTGGATTCTTTGGGTTCGGGCTCAGGAACTCGATCGGCACCTTGCCGTCGGCATTCATGCCCGGCTTTTCCACTGCTGCCGGACGATCGATTTCGCCGATCAGCGCCGCCAGTCCCCGGCCCAGTCTTTTTCTCGAAAGGTCTTCGCTCATCGTCTGTCCAGATCGTTTCGGTATCAATTCGGCTTCTAAGCGGCGCGCAGTTTGCGCTCGCGGCGGATCACCTCGGAGGCAAGCTGCAGATAGGCCTGGCTGCCGGAGCATTTGAGGTCGTAGAGGATCGCCGGCTTGCCGTAGGACGGCGCCTCGGAGACGCGCACATTGCGCGGGATGACGGTTTCATAGACCTTGTCGCCCATATGCGCCCGCACGTCCTGCACCACCTGGTTGGCGAGGTTGTTGCGCCCGTCGAACATGGTCAGCACGATGCCCTGGATGGTCAGCTCAGGATTGATCGAGCGGCGGACCTGCTCGACCGTCTCCAAAAGCTGGCTCAGGCCCTCGAGCGCAAAGAACTCGCATTGCAGCGGCACCAGCACCGAATCGGCTGCCGCCATCGAGTTCAGCGTCAGCAGATTGAGCGACGGCGGGCAATCGATCAGCACATAGCCAAAATTCGCCGAGCGCTCGGCCGAGGCACGCAAGGCGTTGCGCAGCCGCAGCACCCGGTCCGGCGCCGAGGCGATCTCCATTTCGATGCCGAGCAGGTCGAGCGTCGACGGCACGATCGACAGTCCCGGCACCGCCGTCGGGATCGCCGCCGCCTCCAGATCGAGCTCGCCGGTCAGCACGTCATAGGAGGAAACGGTGCGGTCGCGCCGGTCGATGCCGAGACCGGTGCTGGCATTGCCTTGCGGGTCGAGATCGACGATCAGCACCCGCTCGCCGATCGCCGCCAGCGCCGTCGCCAGATTGATGGCCGTCGTCGTCTTGCCGACGCCGCCCTTCTGGTTGGCTACGGTGATGATTCGGGGGCCATTCTTCATCATGGGTCTATGCCAGAAATTCATGCCGAGGTCGCCGATCTAAGTCAGTTGGCGCAAATCAGACAGTTCGAGGATGACGCCATGAGCGTCGGTCGCGCTGGCATGTTCTACCAGATCGAACGACCATCGTTGAGCGCTTTCTGCCACTTCGGTGCGGTAATCCCGGCCTTTGTGGAACAGGCCATAGGCGCCAGCCGTCAGCCACGGCGCCGCCAGTTCGAGCAACACCGGAAGTGACGCCAGCGCTCTGGCGGTAACGATTTGAGGTGTTGAAACAAACGGATACGCGTCGTCGATGCGCCGCGCGACGACCCTGGCCGGCAGGTTGAATTGGCCGACGACCGCTTGCAGGAACGATGCCTTCTTCCGATTGCTTTCAACCAGGTCGATGCTGGCGCCGTCGCGCTCGGTAAGCAGGAACGCCAGCACCAGGCCGGGAAAACCGCCACCGGAGCCGAGATCGAGCCAGCGCGTCGCCTCTGGTTTGATTCGTGCCAGCTGCGCGCTGTCGAGGATGTGGCGGCGCCAGACGTCGCCCTGCGTCGACTGCGCCGCCAGGTTTATCCGGCGGTTCCATTTCTGAAAGACCGTCTCGAACTCTACCAGGCGTTCGAATGTTTCACGTGAAACCGGACCGGCAGCCGATTGCAGGCCCGCCCATGAGGCAGCGCTCACGCAACATTCCTTCGCGTGGCAGCCTCGGCGTTGCGGACATGCGCGACAATGATTGCCAGTGCCGCCGGCGTCATGCCTTCCATACGCTGTGCGTCGGCGATCGAGCGCGGCTGGCGCGCCAGGATCTTTTGCTTCAGTTCGTTGGACAGGCCCGGAACGGAAGCAAAATCGAGCGACGCCGGGATTAATCGGCTCTCTTCATGCCTGATCTGCGTGACGTCAGCTTGCTGGCGATCGAGATAGACCGAATATTTCGCTTCCGTTTCAAGGCGTTCAGCCGTTTTGCTGTCAATGCCCGCAAACTGCGGGGCGATTCTGGCCAGCCAGGCGACGTCGACGCCGGGATAGGCCAGCAACTCATAGGCCGAGCGGCGTACCCCGTCCCGGTTGATCACCAGCCCATGACGCGCCGCTTCATTGGGGGTCATGGTGAAGCCAAGCGCAAGGTCCCTCGCCTTTTCAAGGTTCTGCACGATATCGCTAAACCGTTGCATCCGCTCCTGCGAGGCAATCCCGAGCTTCATCGCCAACGGCGTCAGCCGCTCATCGGCATTGTCGGCGCGCAGCGACAGCCGGAACTCGGCCCGCGAAGTGAACATCCGATACGGTTCGGCGATGCCGCGGCTGGTCAGGTCGTCGACCATCACCCCGATATAGGCCTCGGTGCGGCTGAGCACGATCTGATCGCTTGCCGACGTTTTGCGCGCGGCGTTGATGCCGGCCAACAACCCCTGCGCCCCGGCCTCCTCGTAACCGGTGGTGCCGTTGATCTGCCCGGCCAGGAAAAGACCGGCGATCCGCTTGGTTTCGAGCGTCGGCTTGAGCTCGCGCGGGTCGACATGGTCGTACTCGATGGCATAGCCGGGCTGCAGCATGGTGGCGCGTTCAAGGCCCGGAATGGTTTTTAGAATGTCGAGCTGCACGTCCTGCGGCAGCGAGGTCGAAATACCGTTCGGGTAGACGGTATCGTCGTCCAGCCCTTCCGGCTCGAGGAAAATCTGGTGGCCTTCGCGATCGCCGAATTTGACGATCTTGTCCTCGATCGACGGGCAGTAACGCGGCCCCACCCCTTCGATCGAACCGGAATACATCGCCGACCGGCCCAGATTGGCGCGGATCAGCTCGTGCGTCGCTGCCGTCGTGCGCGTGATGCCGCAATGGATCTGCGGATTGTCGATGCGGTCGGTCATCAGCGAGAACGGCACCGGCTCATCATCCGCCGCCTGGCTCTCCAGCGACGCCCAATCGATCGTGCGTCCGTCCAGCCGCGGCGGCGTGCCAGTCTTCAGCCGTCCGAGCCTGAAGCCGGCGCGGCTCATCGTCGCCGACAGGCCGAGGCTGGCCTGCTCGTTCATGCGGCCGGCAACGATCTTCTTCTCGCCGATATGGATCAGCCCGCGCAGGAAAGTGCCGGTGGTCAGCACCAAGGCTCCGCAGCCAAACCGGCGGCCATCCGCCAGCAGCACCGCCGCCAGGCGCTCATTGGCGATCTCGAAATCCAGGACCTCGCCCTCGACCACGTCGAGGCCCGCCTGTTCGCGAATCGCCGCTTGCATGGCGAGCCGATAGAATTTTCTGTCGGCTTGCGTGCGCGGCCCACGAACTGCCGGGCCCTTGCGGCGGTTGAGCAGACGGAACTGGATGCCGGCCGCATCGGCGACGCGCCCCATCAGCCCGTCCATGGCGTCGATCTCGCGGACCAGATGGCCCTTGCCGAGGCCACCGATCGCCGGATTGCACGACATGACGCCGATTGTCTCGAAGCGCAGCGTCACCAGGGCAGTCTTCGCGCCAGCGCGCGCGGCAGCACTGGCCGCCTCGCAACCAGCATGGCCGCCGCCCACCACAACCACATCATAGTGATCGGACATTTTTAGTGTTCCAGATTCTGGTTGACCGACACATGTCCCCGTCAGGACGTGGTGTCAAGCCGGCACCTGCTCCCCGTATAGTGACGGGAAGAAAGCGGGCTAGCCGCATCAACGACGGATCTTTTGCAACGAAACCGTCGACGGTTGTGTCTTTCTCCCGTCACTATACGAGGAGAAATGCCCGGCAGGGCAATGAGTGGCAGCGCTAAGTCTGAAATTCTATCCCGTCTCGGGGACCGTGGATCGTTTCACGTGAAACAATGCCTTCGAGCTAATCGCGTGGTGTTTCACGTGAATCATCCAAAGCCGGCCAGCCCGCAATGTTTCACGTGAGTCATTTGCCGATGCAGAACTGCGCAAAGATGACGTCCAGCATGTCCTCGACATCGACCGCTCCAACAATGCGGCCAAGCCGATCCGCCGCCAGCCGCAATTCCTCTGCCCGCAATTCCTGCCCGCGCCCATCCTCTGCCGCTGCCGCCAGCAAGAAGCACTTCGTCTCGTTGAGCAGTTCGACGTGCCGCAGCCGCGACGGCAGGATATCGCCGGCCTGGCCGACCTGCGCTGCGGCGCGACGGCCGATCTCGGCCAGCAATTCCGCCAGCCCGGTGCCATCCTTGGTCGAGATAACCGCGTCGTAGCGCGCCACAAGCGATTCATCCCGCAGCAAATCGGCCTTCGTCCCGATCCTCAAGGCCGGGACATCAGGTGGTATTGCGCCGATCGGCACCGGCTCCGCCATATCCTCCAGCACCAGCAACAGATCGGCAGTGCCGGCCTTGCTCCTCGCCCTTTCGATGCCGATCGCCTCAATTCTGCCGGGCGTATCGCGCAGGCCGGCAGTATCGGTCACTCTTATGCGCATCCCCTCCAGGTCCAGCACCACCTCGAGCAGATCGCGGGTGGTGCCCGGCTCCTCGGTGACGATCGCCGCATCGCGCCGGGTCAGTGCGTTGAACAGGCTTGATTTGCCGGCATTCGGCGCACCAAGAATGACGACCTCGAAGCCGTCACGGATGATTTCGGCCGCCCGGAAGCCTTGGACATGACGCTCGATCTCGCCGGTCATGTCGCGGACGTCGGACCAGACCGTCTCTGCAACGGAACCGGGCACATCGTCTTCGTCAGCAAAATCGATTTCCGCCTCGATCATCGCCCGCGCATGAATCAGCCGACGGCGCCAGGCGAGGTAGAGCTCGCTCTGCGCGCCTTCGGCATTCTGCACGGCAAAGCGCCGCTGAGCCTCGGTTTCGGCATTGACGAGATCGGCCAGCGCCTCGGTCTCGACCAGATCGACCTTGCCATTGAGAAAGGCGCGGCGGGTGAACTCGCCCGGCTCTGCATGTCTGACGCCGTCGAAGCCGGCGATTACCTCCAGCATCTTCGCCACCACGGCCCGCCCGCCATGGACGTGGAATTCGGCGACATCCTCGCCGGTAAAGCTGTTTGGGCCGGCAAAGAAAACGACCAGCCCGCTGTCGAGCACCGATCCGTCCGGCGCCCTGAACTGGCGATAGGCGGCAACACGGTTCTTGACCTTGGGGCCAGCAATCGTTTCTACGACGAATCGACTTTGCGGGCCGGAAATGCGGATCACGGCAACCCCGGCGGGCAGGCGGCCGCTCGACAGGGCAACAATGGAATTACCTGAAATCATTTGCCGACCCAGCACAACCGCCCTAGCTTCGCTTGTTCACCAACAGATTGCCGAGTTATCAACAGTGACGTTGCCCGCGAAAAACCTGCTTGCCGAAGAGGCCAGCCCCTATCTGCAGCAGCACAGCGGCAACCCCGTGCATTGGCGGGCGTGGTCGCCGGCATCGCTCGCCGAAGCAAGGGCGCTCGAGCGGCCGATCCTGCTCTCGGTCGGCTACGCCGCCTGCCACTGGTGCCATGTCATGGCGCACGAAAGTTTTGAGAACGGCGACGTCGCCGCCGTCATGAACCGTCTGTTCGTCAATATCAAGGTCGATCGCGAAGAGCGGCCGGACATCGACCAGATCTATATGGCGGCATTGTCGGCGATGGGCGAGCAGGGCGGATGGCCGCTGACCATGTTTTTGACGCCGGACGGAAAACCTTTTTGGGGCGGCACCTATTTTCCGCGCGAGGCCCGCTACGGCCGCCCGGGTTTCGTCCAGGTGCTGGAGGCGGTCGACAAGGCGTGGCGGGAGAAGAAAGAAAGCGTTAACCAAAGCGCCGCCGGCCTGACCACGCATGTCGAGGCGCGGCTGGCCGGCAGCCATGCCAAGGCGGTGCTCGACCGCGACACGCTCGCGACACTCGCCAACGGCGTCGACGGCATGATCGACAGGGATCTGGGCGGTCTGCGCGGCGCGCCCAAATTCCCCAATGCGCCGTTCATGCAGACGCTGTGGCTGTCCTGGCTGCGCGACGGCGCCACAGCCCACCGCGACGCTGTCCTGCTCAGCCTCGAAAAGATGCTGGCGGGCGGCATCTATGACCATGTCGGCGGCGGTCTTAGCCGCTATTCGACCGATGCCGAGTGGCTGGTGCCGCATTTCGAAAAGATGCTCTACGACAACGCGCAGCTCATCCGGCTGTGCAACTGGGCTTTTGCGGCGACCGGCAATGAATTGTTCCGGATACGAATCGAAGAGATCATCGACTGGCTGCTGCGCGAGATGCGCATCGATGGCGGTGCTTTCGCCGCCAGCCTCGACGCCGACAGCCAGGGTGAGGAGGGGCTGTTCTACACCTGGAGCAGGGATGAGATCGAAACTGCTCTCGGTGACGAATCGGCGTTGTTTTTCCAATACGTCACGCTTTCCAGCCCGCACGGCTGGGAGGGCAAGCCGATCATCCACCAGACTGCGGCCCAGCAAACACAAAGCGTCGCCGATCGCGACCGGCTCATTCCGCTCACAGAAAAACTGCTGGCGGCCAGGGAGCAGCGCGTCAGGCCCGGGCGTGACGGAAAAATCCTGACCGACTGGAACGGTCTGGTGATCGCGGCTCTCGCCGAAGCCGGGCGCGCCCTGAAACGGATCGCGAGGCGGCGGAACAGGCCTTTGCTGCCATTGCCAGCGCTGGCCGAGACGGCCGCCTGCCGCATTCGATGCTTGGCGCAAGGAAGCTGTTTCCGGCGCTGTCGAGCGACTACGCCGCCATGGCCAACGCCGCGATCTCGCTATTCGAGGCCACCGGCACATCGACTTATGCCGAACTGGCTGGCCAATTCATCGCGCAGTTCGACCAATGGCATAGCGATGAGAACAACACCGGCTACTACCTGACCGCGTCGGACAGCAGCGACGTGCCGATCCGCATCAGGGGCGATGCCGACGAGGCCATTCCTTCAGCCACCGGCCAGGTCATCGAGGCCATGGTTCGATTGTCGTCGCTTTCCGGCGATCTCGAATTGCAGGAAAAGACCTGGAGGATCGCCGAACACGCGGCCGGCCGGGCGGCGCGTCAAGCCTATGGCCAGGCGGGAATCGTCAACGCCTGTGCCTTGGCGCTCGAGCCGTTGAAGCTGGTGCTGGTGGATAGCCCAGAGAATCCGGGGCTTGTTCCGGTTGCGAATCGAAATCCTGACCCGCGTCGGATCGACACGATCGTGCCGGTCGGATCGGCGACAAACCTGCCGATGCTGCCAGGCGGCGTTCTGCCGCCAACGAGCAAGCCCGGCGCCTGGCTGTGCACGGGGCAGGCCTGCTTGCCGGTGATAACTGACGCCGAGGAACTCGAGCGTCGGTTGCGGCGCGGATAGGAGAGGGATGCTGCGCCGATCCACCTTCTCCCACAGGGCGAGAAGGCAAGAGGCGCCAGCCCCTTACGTATTCATCGAATCGAAGAAATCCGCGTTGGTCTTGGTCTGCTTGAGCTTGTCGATGAGGAACTCGATGGCGTCGGTGGTGCCCATCGGCGCCAGGATGCGGCGCAGCACGAAGATTTTTTGTAGGTCCTGGCGGGCGACCAAAAGATCTTCCTTGCGGGTGCCGGACTTGAGGATGTCCATGGCCGGATAGATGCGCTTGTCCGCCACCTTGCGGTCGAGCACGATTTCCGAGTTGCCGGTGCCCTTGAACTCTTCGAAGATGACCTCGTCCATGCGGCTGCCGGTGTCGATCAGCGCGGTGGCGATGATGGTCAGCGAGCCGCCTTCCTCGATGTTGCGGGCGGCGCCGAAGAAGCGCTTCGGCCGCTGCAGCGCATTGGCGTCGACGCCGCCGGTCAGCACCTTGCCGGACGACGGCACCACGGTGTTGTAGGCGCGGCCGAGGCGGGTGATCGAATCCAGCAGGATGACGACGTCGCGCCCGTGCTCGACCAGGCGCTTGGCCTTCTCGATCACCATTTCGGCGACCTGGACGTGGCGCACCGCCGGCTCGTCGAAGGTCGAGGAGACGACCTCGCCCTTCACCGAGCGCTGCATGTCGGTGACTTCTTCCGGCCGCTCGTCGATCAACAGCACGATCAGGTAGCATTCGGGATGATTCGTGGTGATCGAATGGGCAATGTTCTGCAACAGCACCGTCTTGCCGGTGCGCGGCTGCGCAACGATCAGGGCGCGCTGGCCCTTGCCGAGCGGCGCCACCAGGTCGATGACGCGGGCCGAGATGTCCTTCGAGGTCGGAACGTCCATTTCCATCTTCAGCCGCGAGGTCGGGTAAAGCGGCGTCAGATTGTCGAAATGGATCTTGTGGCGGATCTTTTCCGGGTCGTCGAAATTGATCGTGTTGACCTTGAGCAGCGCGAAATAGCGCTCGCCCTCCTTCGGGCTGCGGATCGGGCCTTCGACGGTGTCGCCGGTCTTCAGCGAGAACCGGCGGATCTGCGACGGCGAGATGTAGATATCGTCCGGACCCGGTAGATAATTGGCATTGGCCGAGCGCAGGAAGCCAAAACCGTCCTGCAGCACTTCGACGACCCCGTCACCGATGATCTCGATATCCTGGGTCGCCAGCCGCTTCAGGATCGCGAACATCAGCTCCTGCTTGCGCATCACACTGGCGTTCTCGACCTCGAGCGATTCGGCATAAGCGATCAGCTCTGGCGGTTTCTTGTTCTTGAACTCTGTGAGTTTCATTTCTTGCATCATTAGACGGACTCTGAGTGAGTAAGTATGGGGAAAATATCGGCGGGATGCGACAAATGCCGGGCGCGGCCGAAGCGATGAATGGGGCGGCGCATGACGGGAAGGAAGACCCGTCTTTTATCGTTGGTCGACTGAAAGAGCAAGCCGCTTGGAAGCGATCAATTGCGAATCTCGGGACCGCCCCTCAACCCCCTGCCGGGACCTTCTCCCCGTCACTATACGGGGAGAGAATGCCGGCAGGCAGGTGAGGGGCAGCGCAAACGCCCGAAACAGACACAAATCGTCAAAATGGCTTCACGATGACCAGCACGACGATGACGATCATCAGCAATGTGGGGATCTCATTGACGAGCCGCCAGTGCCGAGCCGGCTTTTCGTTGCGGTCCTCGGCGAATCTGCGTACCGCGCCGGCCAGATAGCCATGAACCGCCGAGAGCCCGAGCACCGCGGCGATCTTGGCATGCAGCCAGCCACCCTGAAAACCAAAGCCTTTCCAGGCCAGCCAGAGGCCGAACGCCCAGGTGATGATCATGGCCGGATTGATGATGCCGCGCAGCAGCCGGCGCTCCATCACCTTGAAGGTCTCCGACTGGACGGAGCCCTTTTCCGCATCGGCATGATAAACCAGCAGCCGCGGCAGATAGAGCATGCCCGCCATCCAGGAGATGACGGCGATGACATGGATCGCCTTTGCCCAGGGATAGAAATCATCCGGCCCGAACTGGAACAGAAGCGCCGCCAGGACGAGGAAGATGACGATGGCGATCGCTGCTCGACGCATCGCTGCACCACCGCTGCTGCCCGCACCACTGTTGGCGTTGTTCATGTCGGTCATCGATGCGCCCGCACCAGTTTCACCATCGCCTCGACATGCGCGATCGGCGTTTCCGGCGTGATGCCATGGCCGAGATTGAAGATTAGCGGTCGATCGCCCAGTGCTTCCAGGATTGCGTCGACACCGTCAGAAAGCGCCTTGCCGCCGGCCACCAGCCGCAACGGATCGAGATTGCCCTGCACAGCGCCGTCGCGCTGCAGTTCCTTCGCCGTCGTCAACGGCACGGTCCAGTCGAGCCCCAGCCCGGTCACGCCGGTTTTTTGGCGATAGCTGCGGTAATGGGCGCCGGCGCCCTTGGGAAAGCCGATGATCGGAATGTCGGGATGGACGGCCCGGACCTGCCTGACGATCTCCGCCACCGGCCTGGCGCAAAACGCCTCGAAAGAAACTTCGTCGAGCACGCCGGACCACGAGTCAAAGATCTGCACCACATCGGCGCCGGCTTCGATCTGTCGGATCAGATAGGCAGCCGAGTGATCGGCAAGCACTTTCAGCAATTGCAGGAAAGCCGCCGGCTCGCGATAGGCAAACAGCCGTGCTGGCGCCTGGTCCGAGGTGCCGTGGCCGGCGATCATATAGGTCGCCACCGTCCACGGCGCGCCGCAGAAGCCGATCAGCGTCGTTTGATCCGGCAGTTTTGTCCGCAATCGCCTGACCGTCTCATAGACCGGTTCGAGATTCACGTGAAACGTTTCGCCGTCGAGAGCTGCAATCTCCGTCGCCGAGATCGGCGTCAACAGCGGCCCACGGCCCTCCTCGAAGCGCACGTCGCGGCCCAGCGCATGCGGCACGACAAGGATATCGGAAAACAGGATCGAAGCATCGAAGCCGAAACGCTCGATCGGTTGCAGTGTCACTTCCACGGCAAGATCGGGATTATAGCAAAGGTCGAGGAACGATCCGGCCCGCCTGCGTGTCTCGCGATACTCCGGCAGATAGCGGCCGGCCTGCCGCATCATCCAGAGCGGCGGCGGAGATACCGTCTTGCCTCTCAACACGTCCAGCATGATGCGGTTTTCGGGCATTCAGCGCTCGCCTCTCCAGGCTTCTCTATAATTAAATATTCTATTTCTAGGAATCTTATGATTCTAAGAGTCTGTTGGTATCGGTGGTTGTCTGCTGTCCCGCCTTGCCCCGGAAAAAGCCAGCCAGCATATTGTCGCGTGCTTCTTCTGCCGGATAGGAGGAGTTTGGGGACAGTTGGAAATTCCCGACTGGGAACAATGCGTTACCGTCCGCCTGGAGAAAATGGCCCTGTGGATGAGACCGAGTCAAAAAAGGCCGTCCCCGGACTTGTCCCCAGCCGCCCGACGAAGCCGGCAGCGCATCGAATTGTGGACAAACCGGCATCTGATACAGTCGCCCCGAACCGGCCGATCTTTCCGACCGACCTTATCCACATCGGCCCACAAGTTGGAACGTACCCCTGTGAACAAACCCCAGAGCTTCTTTCACCTTCACCTGATTTCCGATGCCACCGGTGAAACGCTGCTGGCGGCCGGGCGCGCGGCTTCGGCGCAATACAAGGATGCGCGCGCCATCGAGCATATCTACCCACTCATCCGCACCGAAAAGCAGGTGACGAAAGTGTTCGAGGACATCGAGGAGGAGCCGGGCATCATCCTTTATACGGTCGTCGACCAGAAGCTCGCCCGCGGCATTGACGAACGCTGCGCCGCCATGGGCCTGCCTTGCGTCTCCGTGCTGGAACCGGTGCTGACCGTGTTCCAGTCCTATCTCGGCACGCCGGCCGGCCGCCGCGTCGGCGCCCAGCATGTGCTGGACGCCGAATATTTCCGCCGCATCGACGCACTCAACTTCACCATGGAGCATGATGACGGCCAGCTGCCTGCCAATATGGATGATGCCGACATTGTGCTGGTCGGCATTTCGCGCACCTCGAAGACGCCGACCAGCATCTATCTCGCCAATCGCGGCATCAAGACCGCCAACATCCCGATCGTGATCGGCGTGCCGGTGCCGGAAAGCCTGGTCAACGCCACGAAGCCGCTGATCGTCGGGCTGATCGCCACCGCCGAGCGCATCTCGCAGGTGCGCCAGAACCGCATCCTCGGCAACACCAGCGCCTACGAGCCGACCGACTATGTCGACCGCGCGGCGATCAGCGAGGAACTCGCCTACGCCCGCCAGATCTGCACCCGGCACGGCTGGCCGATGATCGACGTCAGCCGCCGCTCGATCGAGGAGACGGCGGCGGCGATCGTTGCCCTGCGCGGAAAGACGCGCTAGGCTTCGGGCGATTGTGCTGTGGGCGGTCCTTTCCTTCTCCCCTTGTGAGGGCTTTGCACAGAAGAACAAGGTTCCGTCTTCGATTCTGGTTTGTTCGCGTCTGATTCTGAGACGTCTCGTGAACAGAATCTCTGTGCAAAACCCTCCTTGTGGGAGAAGGTGGCCTCGCGAAGCGAGGTCGGATGAGGGGTGTTCCAGCTTGGCACCGACGGCGATCCTTCCAACACCCCTCAACCGTCTTGGCGCTGCGCGCCAATCCACCTTCTCCCACAAGGGGAGAAGGAAAGATCAGGCGATAAAAATGACCGAAAAAATCATCCTTGCCTCGGGCAGCCCGTTCCGCAAGGCGTTGCTTGTCCATGCCGGCGTGCCGGTCGAGGCGGTTCCGGCGGCAGTCGACGAGCGCGCCCTCGAAGCACCCTTGCAGGGCAGCGGTATCTCGCCAGAGGACGTCGCCCTGGTGCTGGCCGAGGCCAAGGCCACCAAAGTCAGCGAACGAAAGCCCGGCGCCCTGGTGCTCGGCTGCGACCAGACGCTGTCGCTCGGCGACGAAGTGTTTCATAAGCCGGCCGACATGGAAGCCGCCCGCCGCCATCTCCTGGCGCTGTCGGGCAGGACCCATCAACTCAACAGCGCCGTGGTGCTGGCCCGCGACGGCGCAGTTCTGTGGCGGCATGTCGGCGTCGCCAGCCTGACCATGCGAAAGCTCGATCCGGCCTTCATCGGCCGCCATCTGGCGCGGGTCGGCGCCAAGGCGCTGTCCAGCGTCGGCGCCTACCAGATCGAAGGCGAGGGCATCCAGCTGTTCGAAAGAGTAGAGGGCGACTATTTCACCATTGTTGGCCTGCCGCTTCTGCCTGTCCTGGCCAAGCTGCGCGAGTTCGGAGCCATCGATGGCTGAGGCCGCGAAAATGGCCTTCGTCACCGGTCATCCGGTCGCGCATTCGCGGTCGCCGAAGATCCACGCCTACTGGCTGGCGAAATACGGCATCGACGGCAGCTACCGGGCGATCGACGTTGCGCCGGAGGCTTTTGCCGAATTCGTCGAAACACTTGAGGCGAATGGCTATCGTGGCGGCAACGTCACCATCCCGCACAAGGAGGCCGCCTTCGCGCTGGCGGCGCGCCGCGACGACGCGGCCGAACAGATCGGCGCCGTCAACACGCTGTGGCTCGAGGGCGGAATTTTGTACGGCGGCAACACCGACGCCCATGGCTTTTCCGCCAATCTCGACGAGCATGCGACGGGCTGGGCCGCAAACGGCCCAGCGGTGGTGCTTGGCGCCGGCGGCGCCGCCCGCGCGGTCATCCATGCGCTCAAGCAGCGCGGCATCAGTGACATCCGCATCGTCAACCGGACGCTCGCCCGAGCCGAGGAGCTGCGCCACCGCTTCGGCGCCGGGGTCTCGGCCCACGGCACGGCGGCGACCGACGACCTGCTTGCCGATGCCGGCCTGCTGGTCAACACGTCAGCGCTCGGCATGCACGGCAATGAAGGCCTGTCCGCCGATCCGGCCAGGTTGCCGGACCATGCCATCGTCACCGACATTGTCTATGTGCCGCTGGAAACGCCGTTGCTGGCCGCCGCCAAGGCGCGCGGCCTGAAAGCCGTCGACGGGCTCGGCATGCTGCTGCACCAGGCGGTGCCCGGCTTCGAGCGCTGGTTCGGCATCAGGCCCGAGGTCACTGCCGAATTGCGGCAGATGATCGTCGCCGATCTCGGCGCCAGGGAGTAAAAAACATGATCGTGCTCGGCCTCACCGGATCGATCGGCATGGGCAAGTCGACGACGGCCAAGATGTTTGCCGAGGCCGGCGTGCCTGTCCACGATTCGGACGAGGCGGTGCATCGCCTCTACGCCGGCAAGGCGGCTCCGCTGGTCGAGGCGGCGTTTCCCGGAACGACGAATTCCGGCTCGGTCGATCGCACCAGGCTGGCCGAGCGGGTGCTCGGCGATGCAGCCGCACTGAAACGGCTGGAAGCGATCATCCACCCGCTGGTCCGCGCCGACGCCGACGCTTTCCTGGCCAGACACCGGGCCGCCGGCGCGCCGCTTGTCGTTCTCGACATCCCGCTGCTGTTCGAAACCGGCGGCCGCGACCGTGTCGACAAGGTCGTGGTCGTCACCGCGTCGCCCGACACCCAGCGCGCCCGCGTGCTGGCGCGGCCGGGCATGAGCGAGGAGAAACTGGCGTCGATCCTGGCCAGGCAGGTTCCCGACGCCGAAAAGCGTGAGCGCGCCGATTTCGTCATCGACACCGGACAAGGTTTTGATGCGGCGCGCGCGGCGGTCAATGCGATCGTCGCGAAACTGGTCGGGGATAAAGCCGGCAAGCCTGCTTAACGGCGCTTGCGCCCGGCGTAATATGTTGCCAATTTGTTCCCATCATGATTCGGCTGGACTAACGCCGGACCCAACGGACTGATTCGATGCGCGAGATCATCTTCGATACGGAAACCACCGGCCTCGATTTCCGCGACGACCGCGTCATCGAGCTTGGCTGCATCGAGCTGGTCAACCGTTTCCCGACCGGCCGCACCTTCCACCACTATATCAATCCGCAGGGACGATCGATCCATGCCGAGGCACAGGCCGTTCATGGCATCAGCGCCGCCGACCTGATGGGCAAGCCGACCTTCAGCGACATCGCCGAGGAGTTCCTTGCCTTCATCGACGGCGCCAAGCTGGTCGCCCACAATGCGACCTTCGACATCGCCTTCCTCAATGTCGAATTCGGCCGGCTTGGCCACCCGGTCGTTGACCCCGGAATTGTCGTCGACACGCTGGCGCTGGCGCGCCGCAAGCATCCGATGGGGCCCAATTCGCTGGACGCGCTGTGCCGGCGCTACGGCATCGACAATGCCCGCCGCACCAAGCACGGCGCGCTGCTCGATTCGGAATTGCTGGCCGAGGTCTATATCGAGCTCATCGGCGGCAAGCAGGCGGCGCTCATCCTCGACAGCGCCACGGCGCCGGCCGGCGGCAGGAGAAACGTCGACGACATCGACATCAGCATCGCCGCGCGGCCGATAGCGCTGCCGTCTCGCCTGACCGAAGCAGAGCGCGCCGCGCACGCGAGCATGGTTGGCACATTAGGCGAAAAGGCGCTCTGGCTGCGCGTCGCTCGGGAAGCGAGTTCTGCGGCATAGCGATTTTGGCGGGGGCGCTGTCCCGCCGGCGTCCCAAAGAAAAAAACCCGGCTTCGCGCCGGGTTTTTCAATGTCTGCTCTGCAGCCTTCTCAGCTCGCCTTGACGTTGCTGGCGGCCTGGTCCTCGGCCAGCTTCTGCTGGAACATCTGCGCGAAATCGATCGGATCGAGCATCAGCGGCGGGAAGCCGCCATTGCGCGTCGCCTCGGCGATGATCTGCCTGGCGAACGGGAACAGCAGCCGCGGGCATTCGATGAACAGCAACGGCAGCATGTGCTCCTGCGGGAAGCCGCTGATGGCGAACACGCCGCCATAGACCAGCTCGACGTTGAACAGCACTTCCTTGTCGAAGGACGCCTTGGCGTTCAGCGTCAGATTGACGTCGAACTGCTTGTCCGAAAGCGGGTTGGCGTTGACATTGACGTTGATGGCGATGCCGGGAGCCTTGTCGCGGCCGCGCAGCGAATTCGGCGCGCCGGGGCTTTCGAAGGAAAGGTCTTTCACATATTGGGCAAGCACGTTGAGTGAAGGCTGCGTCGCGTCGCCGTTGCCACTGGCCGCGCCGGTCGGCGCGTCGTCTTTGCTGGCCATAAGCCTTTGTCCTTTTGCCTCGGCAGCGTTGCTGACCGGATTGAAATCGGGCGTTCGCTACCATGGCCGGCATGACAAGACAAGGTTTGCGCGCTTTGCTTTCCCTTCTCCCACAAGAGGAGAAGGGAGAGCTGCGCCGGGCTACTCGTCCTTGAGGCGGCGCCAGGGGGAATTGGGATCCGGGCCGTGCTCGTCGCCGCGCGAATAGTCGCTGTCGTCGAGGTCGATGGTCTTGTCGCGTTGCCGGGCCCGGAATCCGCCGGTGCCGAAACTGGTGGCCATTACGATGCGGCCTTTCAGCCGGCGCCAGGCTAGGTCGCGGACCGGCGGCAGCAGCAGCAGAATGGCTAAAATGTCAGTGATGAAGCCGGGAATGATGAGCAGGATCGCCACCAGCACGATCATGGCGCCATGCGCGAGCTGACGGCTTGGATCACGTCCGGCGTCCATTTCGGCACGGACCCGGGACATGACGCCGAACCCCTGGTATCGCAACAACAGCGCGCCGGCGATGCTCGAAGCCAGCACCAGGCCGACCGTCGCCAGGGCGCCGACCTGGCGACCGACAACTACGAAACCGGCGATCTCCAGCAGCGGAAGCGCGAGGATGAACAGGGGAAGCAGCGAAATGCGCAAATCTTGACCGATCGTTTCGATGTTTTGCCGGCAGGCGGGCAATCGCCGCTGGCACTGAACCTTTTAGATAGGTATGGCTGCCTTTAATTTGAATGATTGCAGCTTGCGTTCTATATGCTTTGGATGTTGAACGCTATGCGACCGCAGCCATTGCCTGGCCGGGCGGTCCGGCCGGAGTAGGGATTGATTGGCGGAAGATATGGGATTCTTCGACTTCGGCACGATTTTCTTTCTGGTTGCGGCGGTTGTGATCTTTTTCCAGCTGCGCAATGTGCTCGGCCGCCGCACCGGCAGCGAGCGCCCGCCGTTCGATCCCTATACGGCGGGCCGCACCCGCGACGACGCCCAAAAACCCGAGAATGTGGTCTCGCTGCCGCGCAAGCGAGCGCCGGGAGAGCCGGCAATCGACGCCTATGCGGCGATCGACGCCTTCGCCAAGCCTGACACCGATCTCAACAAGGGCCTGCGCACGATCAAGGACAATGATCCGGCATTCGACCCCAAGACCTTCGTCGACGGCGCCAAGATGGCCTATGAGATGATCGTCATGGCCTATGCCGATGGCGATCGCAAGACGCTGAAGAACCTGTTGTCGCGCGAGGTCTATGACGGCTTTGTCGCGGCGATCGGCGACCGCGAGGCGAAGTCGGAAAAGATCCAGTCCTCCTTCGTCGGCATCGACAAGGCCGACATCGTTTCCGCCGAGATGAAGGGCAGCGAGGCGCATATCACGCTGCGCATCGTCAGCGAACTGATTTCGGCAACGCGCGACAAGGCCGGCGCCGTCATCGACGGCGATCCCGAAACCGTCGCCGAGGTCAAGGACGTCTGGACCTTCGCCCGCGATACGCGCTCGCGCGACCCGAACTGGAAGCTCGTCGCCACCGAAGAAGAAGACTGAGCCCGGACCACGGCGGGGTCTGTCGTGTCGCTTTCTCAGGCGTTCCGCGAAAAATCCTTTGACGATCTGCCCGGCTGGGACAAGGACGACCATTTGGCTGCGTTCGCCGCTTTCCGGCGTTCGGCTTTTCATGTCCTGGCGAAACCCTATCGCTCCGGCGGGCTCGGTGTCGACTTCAATGCCTTCGCCGAGGCCTATGCTGCAGCCCGCACCGTGTCGCCAACCGACCGGCGCGAAGCCCGCGCCTTCTTCGAGCGGCATTTCATCCCGGCGCACATAGCGGCGGAAAGCGGCGGCGCCGGCCTCGTCACCGGCTTCTATGAACCGGTGGTCGACGCTTCGCCGGTGCGAACCGAACGATTTACGGTGCCGCTGCTGTCACGTCCGGCCGATCTCGTCGACATCGACGACGCCAACCGGCCGGTCGGTATGGATCCCTATCTCGCCTTCGGCCGCGCCACGCCGGACGGACCGGTCGAGTATTTCGACCGCGGCGAGATCGAGCGCGGCGCGCTCGTCAAGGATTTGGCTGGCAAGGGTTTGGAAATCGCCTGGCTCGCCGACAAGGTCGATGCCTTCTTCGTCCACGTACAGGGTTCTGCGCGGCTCACCATGACCGACGGCCGGCTTTGCCGCGTCACCTATGCCGCCAAATCCGGCCAGCGCTTTACCGGACCGGGCAAGATCCTGAGTGAGCTAGGCGAAATCCCGCTGGAAGCGGTGACCATGCAGTCGGTCCGCGCCTGGTTCAAGGCGCATCCGCAACGCATCGACGAGATCCTGTGGCGCAACCGCTCCTATATTTTTTTCCGCGAGATTTCCGCCAGCGAGGCGGCGGCGGCCGACGACCCGGAACTCGGGCCGATCGCTGCCGCAAAGGTGCCGCTGACGCCGGGCCGCTCCGTCGCTGTCGACCGTCTGCTGCATACATTCGGCACGCCGTTCTACATCGATGGGCCGTCGCTGGCCGCTTTCGACAACAAGCCGTTCCGGCGGCTGATGATCGCGCAGGACACCGGCTCGGCGATCACCGGCCAGGCGCGTGGCGATTTGTTCACTGGTACGGGAGATGCGGCCGGCGAGATCGCCGGCGTTGTCCGCAACCCCGCCGATTTCTACGCGCTGATCCCGCGTCGGCTTGTGCCGGGAGCGGGCCGATGACCCGGCGCATCGACAGGCTGAGCGAGGACGACCGGGTCCTGTGGAACCTGGTGGCGCGCACCGCCAAGCCGCTGAAGGGCAAGGCCGCCGTCGACATCCCGGATATTGGCCCGGACATCGCTGATGACACCAAGCCAATGCTGCGTGACCAGGCGATGGCTCTTGCTGCGGCCACGAAAGCCAGGACGCAGCATGTTTCGCATGCGCTCGACGAGCCGACGCTGGAAAAACTGTCGAAGGGCCGGCTGCCGATCGAAGGCCGCGTCGATCTGCACGGCCTGAGCCAGGACGAAGCCTATTCGCTTTTGTTCTCCTTCCTGCATCGGGCGCATGCCGGCGGCATCCGCTATGTGCTGGTGATCACCGGCAAGGGCTCCTCGTCCGGCGGCGACGGCATCTTGCGGCGCGCCGTGCCGGCCTGGCTGTCGACACCCGCATTCAGACCGCTGGTCTCCAGCCACGACCACGCCGCCCGCAAGCATGGCGGCTCGGGCGCGCTCTATATCCGCCTGCGGCGCACGCGCTGATGCGGATGCGCGCATGAGGGTGCACCCGACGAGGATGGACTTGTGACCCCGTTCGGCGAAAAGCTTCGCGCCCTGCGCAGCGAACGCGGCGTCAGCCAAAAGGCCATGGCCAGGGCGATCGGCGTCAGCGCCGCCTATCTGTCGGCGCTGGAGCACGGCCGCCGCGGCGCGCCGACCTGGACGCTGATCCAGAAGATCATCGGCTATTTCAATGTCATCTGGGATGATGCCGAAGAACTTGCGCGGCTGGCCGAGACCTCGCACCCACGGGTAAAACTCGACACGTCAGGCCTCAGCCCCGCCGCCACCGAGCTTGCCAATGTGTTGGCGGAAAACATCGAAAAACTCGACGAGGCGGAGCTTCGCCGCATCACCGCATCGATCCGCGCCGCGCTGGGGCGGACGTAGGTGTTTGATCCCGGACTTTAACGGTGCATCATTGCGCCACGACGACAGCGGCAGCCCCTCACGGGTTCGCAAGCTTACTGGACCGCGCCGACCAGAACCGGCTGGCCATCACGGATCGACACCCAGCGACCGGTATTGTCGATCGCCTGCCGCTTGAGGAAGCGGTAGCCGGTCCGGTCCCATGAGCGGACCTTTCCGTCGAGATTGTCGAGGACGTAGTCGCCCTTGCTTGTGCGCACGGTCAGCACGGCATGGCCCTCGCCGTCCGGCTTGCGCACGACGGTCATCAGAAGATTGGCATAGGACACGCCCAAGCGGTTCAATTCGCGGCGCTTTTCCAGGACATAGTCCTCACAGTCGCCAACGCCCCTGACGGGGTAGGCCCAGACCTCGTCCTTGCCGTAAATATCGATGTCGCTTATCGGCTTGACGGCGTTGTTGACCCTGGCGTTGACGCTGAGAATCTTGCGCCAGAGCGCGCCTGTCATGGTGGCGGGGGCGAGATTGCCCGGGTGGATCGAGCATTCGGCCGGACTGGTCTTGCAGAAATCGTAATGGCCGATCGGCTGCGATGTCGGGCCGCCGGTTGCCATTGGTCCGGCTGCCGAAGCCGCCGTAGACCAGCCTGTCGCAAGTGCCAGCCCTAACAGGGCGCACACGCGCAGCCCTCTCGCCATTGGTGAGGAAATCATTGTCCCCCTCGTCCCTTGTTGTTAATGAAACGTTAAGGGCGATCTACAGTCCCTGTCAATTATACCAACGGCCAGTTTTGCGATATGGTTACCCGCGCCGCCGAAAGCGCGGCTATTGTGCAACAGGTCGACTTGAACGGCGGCTGCCATCCGGGACATCTTTACTTTTTGGCGGTGCGAACCAGCTTCGGCCTCACCGCAACGCGGGTCTGGCGGCCATAGCTGGTGATGAAGTCGACGATGCGCGGCACGATTTCGGAGCGGAAGCGCGAGCCGTTGAAGACGCCGTAATGGCCGACCGCCGGCTGCATGTAGTGGGCGTGCCTGTCCGCGGGGATGTTGATGCAGAGGTCGTGCGCGGCCTGGGTCTGGCCGAGGCCGGAAATGTCGTCGTTCTCGCCCTCGACCGTGAACAGCGCAACATTGCGGATATCGGCGGGATCGATGGCGACGCCGCGATGCATCATTTCGCCCTTGGGCAGAGCATGGCGTACGAACACGGTGTCGACCGTCTGCAGGTAGAACTCCGCTGTCAGATCCATCACCGCCATATATTCGTCGTAGAAGTCGCGGTGCTTCTCGGCACTGTCGCCGTCATGCTTCACCAGGTGCATGAAGAAGTCCTTGTGGGCGATGATGTGGCGGTCGAGATTCATGCTCATGAAGCCCGAAAGCTGCAGGAAGCCGGGATAGACCTCGCGGCCGAAGCCCGGCACCGGCCACGGCGCCTGCATGGTGACGTTGTCGCGGAACCAGCCGGTGCCCTTTTCCTCGGCCAGAAGGTTGACCGCGGTCGGATTGCGGCGGGTGTCGATCGGCCCGCCCATCAGCGTCATCGTCGAGGGAACGAACGGGTCGCCCCGCGTTTCCATCAGCGCCACCGCCGCCAGCACCGGGACCGAAGGCTGGCACACCGCCATGACATGGGTGTCCGGGCCCAGCGCATGCAGCATGTCGACGATGTAGTCGATATAGTCGTCGAGGTCGAAGCTGCCCTCGCTGAGCGGCACCATGCGGGCGTCGACCCAATCGGTGATGTGAACGTCGGCATGCGGCAGCATCGCCTCGACCGTGCCGCGCAGCAGCGTCGCGTAGTGGCCGGACATCGGCGCCACGATCAGCAGCTTCGGATCAGGCCGGCGGCCGGCGGGAACCGCCCGCTCGAAACGGAGCAGATTGCAGAACGGCCGCGACCACACCGTCTTTTCGGTGACAGCGACGCTTTTCCAGTCGACGACGGTCCTGGTCAGGCCGAACTGCGGCTTGCTGTAGCGGCGCGTCGTGCGCTCGAACAATTCGGCCGTCGCCGCGACTGAGCGGCCCCAGGACGTGTGCGCAAACGGATTGAGCGGATTGGTGTAGAACATCCGCACCGCATCGGCATAGACGCGGGCCGGCTGAACGGCGGCGTGGTTCAATTCGTAGAGCTGGTAGAACATCGAGAACTCCGCTGCTGCGACCAAAGGGACGACAGCAGTGCCGAGCCTTGAATCTCTCGCGCAAAGGTTAACAACAAACTGCTGCGATGCAATACGTCAATTGAATTGATTTATGCTTATACTTTTGTCTAAGGCGTTGAAAAACGGTTTTGAACGGCGGCAGCCGGCTTATTGTGCAGCTGCGAAAGATGCCGGAGAGAGCATGGGCAATCGCTTCAGGTTTGCGCTGCCCCTCATCCGCAAAGCCGCGTGGCATTACACGCGGTCGGTGCACACAGCAGCATGGCCCGAGCTGATGAAGCCGAGCCGCCCTGCGGCGCCCTTCGACAGGTCGATCACCCGACCCTTGATAAACGGGCCGCGGTCGTTGATGCGCACGACGACGCTGCGGCCGTTTTTGCGGTTGGTGACCTTCAGCCTGGTGCCAAAAGGCAACGTGCGGTGCGCGGCGGTCAGCGCCGACGGGTTCATCCGCTCGCCGGAAGCGGTCTTCGAGGTCAGCGCGTACCAGGAGGCGCGGCCGCATTGCGCGGCGGCAGGGGAGGTGGATGCGCCGACCATCAGGCCAGCCGCTATCGCCGCCGCGACAAGCGCGGTCCGGTTGGGTTTCTTCATCTGTGGCAAGGGGCTCCGTTTGACAGACCCGGCCGTTACGGATGGAATGTGGCACCAAATGCGGCAGTCGTCTGGCGGTTCCATGACAACAGTACACGTTTGGAGTCGGCGGGAAACAGTCTGTCATGGAATGTCGGGATTGCGCCGATGTATGTCTGGTGGTCTTCGCACCAGCACCGGGGTGTTTCCGGCAAGACCCGGCTTTATCATGCAAGTAGATGTGACAGCGATCGGGTCGCTTCCTTTCGCCTTGCCATCGCGGCCATGGCGGAATTGACGATCGACTTGGGAAGGGAATCCCGATGATGAGATTGATCAAAAATCTGCTGGCGCTGATTGTGCTCGCCATCGGTGCGCTGTGGTCGCTGCAGGGCATCGGCCTCGTCGGCGGCAGCTTCATGACCGGCCAGTCGCAATGGCTTTATATCGGCATCGTCACTGCGCTGGTTGGCCTAGGCGGCCTGGTGTGGGCGAACCGTTCGCTCCCCTGACACTCGAACCACCCTGGCGGCGTCTCGGTCGACCGGCGAATGCGCGGCCCGCCGCAAACACGCATTTTCTGTTTTGCGCACAGCTTCGGCAAATGAATGCTGCGAATGGCCGACGATTTGAAAACCGGTTCCTGTATTCGGGCTAAGTATAGTAGTCTTATCGACATTACAGGAATTGGGAGAACGATGTGCGATGTCCATATCGCGGCGATCACCCGCATGAGTGTCGAGCGCTGGCTGTCCCCCATTGGCGTGCCTCGCGGCTTCAGGAGGAAAAACGTCCGGCAAGTCGTCGCAGCGGCTTGAAACTCAAGCAAAATCAATGGTGCCCGTCTTGTATATCATGTCACTAGAATTTATGTTCTTGAAAGCCTGGACGCGGACGCGGTGGGGACGTACGCCAGGCGTTTCGCAACCGGTGGCCTTGCGCCATTGCATGACAGAGAAACGTTCGGTCCATGCTCACAAAGAAGGGCAAGTACGGCCTCAAGGCGCTCGTCCATCTGGCGCGGCTGCCGGTTGGTCAGCTCGCCTTCGTTGCCGATATCGCCACCGGAAACAACATTCCGAAGAAATTTCTCGACGCCATCCTCGGCGAACTGCGCAATGCCGGTTTCGTCCAGAGCCGCAAGGGCAAGGAGGGCGGTTACCGCCTGGCGCGGCCGGCGGATGAAATCAAGATCGGCCACGTCGTGCGCGTGCTCGACGGACCGCTTGCCCCAATTCCCTGCGCCAGCCGCACCCGGTATCAGCGCTGTGAAGACTGCAACGAGGCGACATGCCAAGTCCGACATCTGATGCTGGAGGTCCGGCAAGCGATCGCCGAGGTGCTGGATCAGCGCAGCCTCGCCGAGATGCGCGATATCGCCGGCGACGACGAGCTTTCGGCTGCGTTGAAAATCCAGGCCTGAGCCGGAACCGACGGCTCCTCAGGCACTTGGTGCGCGCATGACCGGCCGTGCCAATTCGACCCTCCCGAATTCGATCATTATCGTCGGCGGTGGCGCCAGCGGCGTCGTGCTTGCCGCGCATCTGTTGAAGTCGCCCAATCCCGATCTTCGTGTCACGCTGATCGAAAAGCGTCCACATTTCGGCCAAGGCATCGCCTATTCCACGCTGCTGTCGGCGCATGTGCTGAATGTCAGCGCGGCCGGCATGAGCGCCTATGCCGACGACCCCGGCAATTTCTGGCGCTGGCTGCTTGAGCGCGGCCTGGCAACGCCAGAGCAGGCGCCGGTCTACGCACCGCGCAGCGTCTACGCCCGCTATCTGAAGGAACTGCTGGACGAGCTCGAGGCGCGCGAGACGGCGCGTCTTCGCCTGATCCGCGAGGAGAGCCTGTCGATCTCGCCGACCGGGTCCGGGGTCGAGGTGGCGCTGGCCAACGGCACCAGCGTCGTCGCCCACCTTGCCGTGCTGGCGACCGGACATGACGAGGAGCCAGGTGCCGGCCACGGCCATACGATCAGGATGGGATCGGAGGCCGACACCGGGCTCGACGGGGAAGCCCGGGTCCTGGTGCTGGGCACGGGGTTGAGCATGGTCGATGCCTTCCTGTCGCTCGAACAACGCGGCCATCGCGGCGAGATTATTGCGGTGTCGCGGCGCGGCCTGCTGCCTTCGCCGCACCGCAAGGGCAATCCGATCAAGCTCGACGTCGCCGACATTCCGCTCGGCACCCAGCTCTCCTATTTCGTCGGCTGGTTCCGCGACCTGATCCGGGAAAACCAGAAGGCCGGCATCGACTGGCGCGACGTCGTCGACGGTCTCAGGCCGTTCAACCAGAAGATCTGGCAGAACTGGCCGTCTTCGGCCAAGCGCCGCTTTGTCGAGCACACCAAGGCGTGGTGGGACATCCACCGCCATCGCATGGCGCCGGAAGTCTATGCCCGTGTCACCGAGGCGGTGCAGTCGGGCCGCATCCGGCTTGTCGCCGGGCGCGTCGTCGGCATCACGGCGGGCGACGAATTCAGCGTGCAGGTCCAGTCGCGCCACACGCAAAACATCGAGACGTTCGACGTTGCCCGCATCTACGATTGCACCGGCATCGCCAGGGACATCTCGACAACGTCGAACAGCGTGGTGCGGTCGCTGGTCGACCGCGGGCTGGCCCGGCCGGATCCGCTGCGGCTTGGCCTCGACGTATCGGACAATTGCGAGGTCATCGCCAGCGATGGCACCGTCTCGGCCAAGATCCTGGCGGTCGGGCCGCTGACCCGCGGCACCTTCTTCGAGATCGACGCCATACCGGATATTCGCGTGCAGTGCGCAAGGCTGGGGAAGCGGTTGCTGGGGTGAGGCTGCTGAGATCGGCGCTCTACGGCGCCCCCTCTGTCCTGCCGGCCATCTCCCCCTCAAGGAGGGAGATTGGACTTCACATCGGCCTTCGCCTATCTCCAGCGTTGAAGAAGAGGTGAGACGTTGAAACTGCCGATCACCCCCCCTTGAGGGGCCCTTGAGGGGGAGATGGCCGGCAGGCCAGAGGGGGGTGCTGTCCCGCGACCTATCGTGATTGGTGTGACGGAGCGGCCCTACGGAATCCCATTCCCCGTCTGGCCAATGAATTGGCACGATCTATCTTCTTTCAGACTGCAAACGGCTGGAAAAGAAGATAGGCTGACAGCCTGCCCAAGGCGGTCGCTTGACCATGGAGCATCAGCATGAGCGTGCACAAGATCGCCCTCCCGGACAGGGCAATGTCCCGCCTGCGTCCGCCCTATGCATCGGTTCTCGACCTGATCGGGCAGACGCCGGTTGTCGAGCTGACCAAATTCGACATCGGCAAGTGCCGGCTGTTCATCAAGCTCGAAAGCCAGAATCCCGGCGGCTCGATCAAGGACCGCATTGCGCTGTCGATGATCGCCGACGCCGAAAAACAGGGCAAGCTGAAGCGCGGCGGCACCATTGTCGAGGCGACCGCCGGCAACACCGGCCTTGGCCTCGCCCAGGTCGGCATTCCAAAAGGCTATCGCATCGTCCTGGTCGTGCCCGACAAGATGTCGCGCGAAAAGATCCAGCATCTGCGGGCGCTCGGCGCCGAAGTGCGCATGACCCGTTCCGATGTCGGCAAGGGCCACGCCGAATACTATCAGGACATGGCCGAAAAGATCGCCGCCGAGCTGCCCGGCGCCTTCTATGCCAACCAGTTCGCCAATCCGGCCAATCCGGACGCCCATGAAACCACGACCGGTCCGGAGATCTATTCGCAACTCGACGGCGACGTCGATGCAGTGGTCGTCGGCGTCGGCTCGGGCGGCACGCTGACCGGGCTTGGCCGCTATTTCGCAAAAACCTCGCCGAAGACCGAGATGATTCTCGCCGATCCGGTCGGTTCGGTGCTGGCGCCCCTGATCAAGACCGGCAAGATGCAAGAGGCCGGCAGCTGGACGGTGGAGGGCATCGGCGAGGATTTCGTCCCGCCCAATGCCGATCTGTCGCTGGTCAAGAAGGCCTACTCGATCCCCGACAAGCAGAGCATGCTGGCGGTGCGCGACCTGCTTTCCAAGGAGGGCATCCTCGCCGGCTCGTCCTCCGGCACGCTGCTTTCGACAGCGCTGCGCTATTGCCGCGAGCAGACCGTGCCGAAGCGGGTCGTCACCTTCGTCTGCGACAGCGGCAACAAATATCTGTCGAAAGTGTTCGACGATTTCTGGCTGATCGAGCAGGGCCTCGCCGAGCACGAGCAGCATGGCGATTTGCGCGACCTGGTGATGCGCACGCACCGCACCGGCGACATCGTGTCTGTCGGCCCGGACGAAAGCCTGCTCAACGCCTATGGCCGCATGCGCCGTTCGGATGTCTCGCAGCTGCCGGTGCTGGACGACGGCAAGCTGGTCGGCATCGTCGACGAAAGCGATATCCTCGCCCACGTCGAAGGCCCCTATGACAGCCGCTGGGACCGTTTCAAGGCCCCGGTGCACACGGCGATGACTTCCAATCTGCACACGCTGCAGGCCAGCCAGACGCTGGACGCGCTGCTGCCGGTGTTCGACCGCAACGAGGTCGCCATTGTCTTCGACGGCGACGAATTCATCGGCCTGATTACCCGCATCGACCTGATCAACCATCTGAGGCGCCGCGCAAGATGACCATCAAAGCCACCGTTTCGGGCAGCAACCGCCTGGCCTTCTCGACGCGCACCATCCATGGCGGCCAGAGCCACGACCCGACGACCGGCGCGGTGATGGTGCCGATCTATGCGACCTCGACCTACGGCCAGCAGAGCCCGGGCGTGCACAAGGGTTTTGAATATGCCCGCAGCCAGAACCCGACCCGCTTTGCCTTCGAGCGCGCGGTGGCCGATCTCGAAAGCGGCGCAGCCGCCTTCGCTTTCGCCTCGGGGCTGGCGGCGATCGCCACGATCTTCGAACTGCTCGATTCCGGAGCCCATGTCGTTGCCACCGACGATATCTATGGCGGCACGTTCCGGCTGCTGGAGCGGGTGCGCAAGCGCTCGGCCAATTTGCAGGTCGACTTCGTCGACTTCACCGATCTGGCCGCGGTCGAAGCGGCGATCCGCCCGGAAACCAAGCTGCTCTGGGTCGAGACGCCGACAAATCCGCTGCTGCGCGTCGTCGATCTCGAAGCGGTCGCAGCCCTGGCCAGGCGCAAAGGCGTGCTCTCGGTCGCCGACAACACCTTTTGCAGCCCCTACCTGCAGCGGCCGCTGGAGCTCGGCATCGACATATCGGTGCATTCGACGACGAAATACCTCAACGGCCATTCCGACATGGTCGGCGGCGTCGCCGTGGTCGGCGACAACAAGGATCTCGCCGACCGGCTGAAATTCCTGCAGAACGCCATCGGCGCCATTTCCGGACCGTTCGACAGTTTTCTGGCGCTGCGCGGCCTCAAGACGCTGGCGCTCAGGATGGAGCGCCATTCGTCGAACGGCCAGAAGATCGCGCACTGGCTGGAGCGCCGTACCGACATCCGCCGCGTTATCTATCCCGGTCTCCCCAGCCATCCGCAGCACGCCATCGCCAGAAAGCAGATGCACGCCTTCGGCGGCATGATCACGGTCGAGCTCGACCGAGACCTCGCCGGCACCAAACGCTTCCTCGAGCACACGCAACTGTTCACGCTGGCCGAAAGCCTCGGCGGCGTCGAAAGCCTGATCGAGCATCCGGCGCTGATGACCCACGGCTCGATCCCGGCGGGAAAGCGAGCTGCGATCGGGATTTCCGATTCGCTGGTGCGGTTGTCGGCCGGGATCGAGGACGGCGATGATTTGATCGCGGATCTGGATCAGGCGCTGGGGGGTTGAAGGGGGGTCCGTGCCCTGTTGGATAGTGGCGTCAGTTTGAAATTTCCCGGCTGACTGGCGCATCCAACTGTGAATTGACAAAGGCGACGTACCCTCGCTTTGCTATCGGGGGCAACCTGGAGGGAAAGTCATGGCTTACTCGTATCGTTGCAGGGATTATCCGGGAAACGAGGCCTGTCCAGCGATGTTCACGGCAGAGACCGAGGCGGAAGTGATGAAGCATGTCGAACTTCACGGTGCGATCGCTCATGGGGAAGACCCGAAGCAATGGTCGCCGGAAGACCGTAAACAGGTCAAGAAGCTAATTGTAGCTACCTAAACCAAACCTGCTGTTTGTATGGGACGCGCAGAGCGCCGGTCACTATCTCCAATGCTTCGGCAAGCATTTAGGAGTTCAGCCCGATAGGCGACAACGCATAGGCGCGGTGGAATTTTCAAACTGACCTACCACCGCCCGTTGACCTGAGTGGCATCCGGCGGAATTGTGGCCTTCCCTGCAATTGCCCACAGGCACGGTTGAAGTCATGACCACTCGAGAGCGAGACCAGCCGACGGCAAACGACACCCCGCTCACCTTCGCGGTGCTGGTCTTCCCCGGTTTTCCGATGATGGCGTTCAGTTCGGTGATCGAGCCGCTGCGTGCGGCCAACGTCCTGGCAAAGCGGGACTGCTACCGCTGGATCATCGTCGGCGCCGCCGCAGGCCCGGTCGAGGCCTCGAACGGCGTCGTTATCCAGCCCGGCTTTTTTGCCGGCGATGCGCCGAAGGTCGACCGCATCGTCGTCTGCTCGGGCGGCGATGCCGATCATCTCGTGGCTGAGGACGCGGTGAGCTGGATCCGCAGGAGCCTGCGCGGCGGCGCCCATATCGGCGCGGTGGCGGATGCTGCCTTCTTCCTGGCGCGGGCCGGCCTGCTCGACGGTCATGCCTGCACCTTGCACTGGACCAGCCAGGCGGCGTTCACCGAGGCGTTTCCGGACATTGAGCTCAGGCGCGATCTCTATGTCATCGACCGCAAGCGCTTCACCTCGGCCGGCGGCGTCGGCAGCCTCGACATGATGCTGGAGATCATCACATCAAATTATGGCGCCGAACTCGCGGCCGGCGTCGCCGAATGGTTCGTGCACAGCCCGCTGCGCTCCAGCCTCGACCGCAAGCTGATGCCGCTGCGCTTACGCACCGGCGTCCAGAACGAGCTGGTGCTGGCGGCCATCGCCATCATGGAGGATGCGGTGGAGGAGCGGCTCGGCATGGCGGCGCTGGCGGAAAAGCTCGGCGTCTCCTCCGACAAGCTCGAACGAAACTTTCGCTCCGAGCTCAGCGTCTCGCCCAACGGCTATTACCGCCGCCTGCGGCTGAAGCGCGCCGCCGACCTTTTGGCGCATTCGACACTGATGGTGCGCGACGTGGCGCTGGCCTGCGGTTTTGCTTCGATGTCGAGCTTTGCGCGGGCGTTCAGGGAAGAGCATGGGCATGCGCCGAAGGTGATGCGGCGGCAGTAGGGCTTGCGAGCGTTGGCGGGACAGCGCCCCCCTCTGGCCTGCCGGCCATCTCCCCCACTTGGGGGGAGATCGGCTGTCACCGCTGATTTCGCCAATCGCCAACGTTGCAGGAATGAGCGGAACGCCGAAGCTGCCAATCTCCCCCCAAGTGGGGGAGATGTCCGGCAGGACAGAGGGGGGCGCCGTAGAGCGCTACGGAAAGACTTCAAGCGGCATCCCGCACAATATCTGCGGTATCCCGCACAGCCTCTTCGCGGTGCATGGCTCATCTTCCCCGCTTCCAGGAGGCACCCCATGAGCATCGTGGTGTTCGACCCCGACAGCACTGAGGACGTCGACTTCAAGGACCGCATGCGCCACCCGGCGGCGGCGGATCCGGCCGGCGGCATGTGGCTGTCCGACACCGAGCCGTCCTTCATCGATGCGGACGCGTTGCGCAAGGGCCGGCTGGCCAAGCTGCGCGCCTGGATGCGCGAGTCCGGTTATGGCGGCGTCGTGCTGTTCGATCCCTATAACCAGCGCTACGCCACCGGCTCGCGCAACATGTTCGGTTATTTCCTGCGCAATTCGACCCGCTACTTCTTCATCCCGACCGAAGGGCCGATCGTGCTGTTCGAATATCCGCAGAGCTATCATGTCTCGATGGTGCTCGACACGATCGATGAGGCGCGGCCGTCCAGGCTGGTGTGGTCTTCGGTGTCGGGCCGCGACGACGAGACCGCCGGCCCCTTCGCCGACGAAATAACGGAGCTGCTCAAGGCGCATGGCGGCGGCTCGATGAAGCTCGGCCTCGACCGCTGCGGCCATCTGCAGGCGCTGGCGCTGGAAAAGCGCGGCTGCGAGGTCCGGGATTGCCAGGGCGAAATTCTTGCCGTGCGGGCGGTCAAGACGCCCGAAGAGGTAAAATGCCTGCAGGTGTCGATGGCCGGCGCCGAGGCGGCCGTCTATGCGGTGCGCGAGGCGATCAAGCCCGGCGTGTCCGAGAACGACCTGTTCGCCATCATGTATCACGAGGTGATCCGCCAGGGCGGTGAGTTCATCGAAACCCGGCTCTTGACCTCGGGCCAGCGCACCAACCCGTGGTTCAACGAAGCCAGCGGCCGCAAGATCAGGCCGGGCGAACTTTTGGCGCTGGATACCGATACGATCGGCTGCTACGGCTACTATTCGGACTTCTCGCGCACCTTCCGCTGCGGGCCGGGCAAGCCGACGGATTATCAGAAATCGCTCTACCGCATGGCCCACGACCAGGTTCAGCACAACATCTCGATCGTCAGGCCGGGCATGGCGTTTCGCGAAATTGCCGAAAAGGCCTGGAAGATCCCGGACCGCTTCGTCGACCAGCGCTACACGTCTGTCATGCACGGCGTCGGCATGCATGGCGAGACGCCGTTCATCGCGCACGCCATGGACTACGAGACTTATGGCCGCGACGGGTTTGTCGCGCCCGGCATGGTGGTCAGCGTCGAGAGCTATATCGGCGAGAAAGGCGGACGCGAGGGCGTCAAGCTCGAGGACGAGATCCTGGTCACCGAAACCGGCACCGAGCTTCTGTCGCGCTTTCCCTATGAGGACGACTTTCTGGAGAAAGAAGTTTGATCCCAGCATCCACCACCAATCGAGGTGCGGTATCGCAAATCGTCGGGACTAACCGCAGCGCTCATGCTTTCGTTCAGGTGTCTGCATGAAGGGCCCGGTCTCGATCAGACGCGGCACGGTGGCCGCGGTGTTCGTCGACCTCCAGGAGGAGCACCGGCAGGACAAGCGCTATCTGGTCGAGGGTTTTGCCGACATCCTCGCCAACGTCCAGCGCCTGCAGGCGGCGGCACGGGCCAACGATGTGCTGCTCTACCATTCGGCCTATATCGTCGATCTCACCAGGGAGGCGCGGCGGTTCCATCCGGTCGATGCCAATGGCAGGTCGGCCTTCTCCGACAAGGACGATCCGCTGACGGCGATCTGTCCGGAAGTGGCGCCGGTCGACGGCGAGATGATGCTGGTCAAGACCGAGGCCAGCGCCTTCGGTGCGGGCCCTGCCGCCGGCCGGCTCAAGGCCGAAGGCATCGAGTGGCTGGTCGTTGCCGGCGTATGGACCGAGGCCTGCATCGACGCCACCGTCAGGGATGCGGTGTCATCGGGCTTTCGGGTGCTGCTGGTCAAGGACGCCTGCGGCAGCGGCAGCACGGCGATGCACCAGACCGCCATCCTCAACCTTGCCAACCGGCTCTATGGCGGCGCCGTCACCACAACCGACGGCGCCTGCCGATTGATGGCAGGCGAGACGGTCGATGCATGGCAGGTCGTGGGCTCGGTGCCTTTGCGCTTCACCTATGAAAACGCCGCCCGGCTATACGCCGAGCTCTGAACCAGGAAGGCTGGCGATCCTTCGCGCCCCCCTCTGTCCTGCCCTCCCTGCCAAAACTTGGCATCTCCCCCACGAGGGGGGAGATTGGCAGTTTCGGCGCTGCGCTCCTGCTGCGATGTTGGAAAATTGGCGAAAGCCGGGACGACAGCCGATCTCCCCCCAAGTGGGGGAGATGCCCGGTAGGGCAGAGGGGGGCGCTGTCCCGCCGGCGTCTCGAAAGGTTCTGCGCCGCAGTAGCGCAAGCTTCTGCGGAACAGCGCACAACGCCTGCGGAAACCCGAACACTTCCCCGCTGAATCCCGCACTATCATCGCCTATGGCCAAGGGGGGGCCGCCCCCCCCCCCCCCCCCCCCCCCCCCCCCCCCCCGCGCCGGCGCGCGGGGGGGGGGGGGGCCCCCCCCCCCCCCCCCCCCCCCCCCCCCCCCGCGCGGCCCCCCCCCCCCCCCCCCCCCCCCCCCCCCCCCCCCCCCAAAGCTCTTGTCGGA